>QMVF01000138.1 GCA_003660965.1 Microcaldota archaeon | reverse complement strand
GGAGAATGTAGGTGAGATTTTGGAAAGCGAGCTGAATGCGCTTCATTCGGGTGATTGTGCGCGCAATGAGGCAGTTGCAAGAAGCCAGGGGGTTGAGCTGCGCTGTCCGCTGCTTGATGAGAAGGTGGTGCGGCTTGCACTTTCCATACCTGCAAGCGAGAAGTTTGAGGGCGAGAGAAAGTCAGTTCTGCGCACTATAGCAAGGGAGCTTGGAGTGCCTGAAGAGGCCTGCGCGCGCAAAAAGCAGGCTTTGCAGTATGGGAGCGGAATTCACAGGATTCTGCTGAAAAGGATGCAAAGAGTTAAATAAGCAAATTGAGTAAAAAAAGCAAGTTTGGAGGTCGATTTCAGTGGCAGAGCATAAAAAGCAAGGAATAGCAGACATACCATTTCCCCTGCTCTTGGCAGTGGTTGCAGCGATGGGAATTGCGGCTGGCTATATGCTTGCGGGCTATATGCAGCAGCCTGAACAGCCTTATGAAGGCCTTCCAGTGGATGAAGCGGATGAGACTGAAGTCGACCTGCAGAATCTGAAGGACAGGGTTTCTGGTTATCTTACAAGCCTTATTGAGGCAAATGGCGGAGTTGGAGTAGAGGTGGAGGCTACGGATGCCTCAAAGGAGAACGGCATGTATGTTGTTGGGTTTGATATAAGGGAGAATGACGAGGTGGTTCAGCAAGGGCAGGCATTCGTTTCCCTTGACGGAACCTCGCTTTTCCTAAGCAGCCCGCTTGATCTTACCATTGACATTTCCACGCCTGAGGAGCCAGAGGTGCCTAAGTCGGATAAGCCAGTAGTTGAAATGTTTGTCATGAGCTTCTGCCCGTATGGACAGCAGGCTGAAAGCGGCCTGGCACCAGTTGCCGCGTTGCTTGGGGATAAGATTGATTTTCAGCCCCACTATGTGGTTTATGGAAGCGAGTATTACCAAGGCTATGAAGATGTTTACTGCATGCCCGGCACCAGCCTGTGCTCAATGCACGGGGTTGCTGAAATAAACGAGGATGCAAGGCAGGCATGCATAATGAGGTACGAGCCTGAGAACTGGTGGGATTACACGCTTTACGTTAACTCCCACTGCAGCTATGATCCGAATGCAAACAGCTATGTGGAATCATGCTGGTTGGATGCGGCAGCTGCAACTGGAGTGGATGCTGATGCTGTGCAGACCTGCTTTGAGGAAGAGGGTGTTGAATTGATGCAGGCTGAGAAAGACTTGAATGCCCAGAGGGGTGTAAGCGGTTCGCCCATGCTATTCATAAACGGGCAGCTCTACAATGGAGGCCGCAGCGCTGAGGACTATAAGGGTGCAATCTGTGCAGCCTTCAACGATGCGCCTGAAGAATGCGAGCAGGAGCTTTCCAGCACAGGTTCAACTGCAAGCGGAAGCTGCTAGGCTGCTGAAAAGTCTTATTTTTACTTAAGCAGCGAGCGGAGCAGCTCGCTAACATCATCCTGAAACTCGCTCTTGCCCTTATAGCCAAAGCGTGCATACTCATTGAGCAGGTAGGGGTGCGGGGCAAAATGGGGCACTGCAATCACATGACCCTTTGACTCGCGCAACATGCCCCCATGCCTCTTGTAAATATTGGAAATCACGCCGCTGCGGGCCTTAAAGCTTGCAAAGCTCATCTTGGAGCCCTTGGTTGGACTGTGTTTAAAGGTGAAGTCAAAGTTGTGTACAGTTTCCGCATCCCTCAGCAAGTCCATGCCCTTCACCTTCACATTGCTCACCACAACCTCAAACTTGCCCCCGCCCAATGCAGTAAATGAGTATTCATTGCCCTTGAATTTTACTGCATGGTAGAAGAGCAGGGTGTCCACTCCAGAGCGTGCAACTGCTTTGCTAACCAGAAGCAGACCGTCATTCAAGAAAGCTATTGATCTGCAGAAATCAGGCGCCCAGTCATTGCGCAGGGGCGAACCATCAATCTGCAAGGCCTGGTAGTATTTTGTAGGCACGGACATTGGAGCTTTTGCTTCGAAGAGTGGAAAGCTTATTTGCAAGGGGAAGCCCAGATTTGTGAATATGGGCCCGCCAGAGCCTGTATTCTTCATCCTCTCAAGCCTTTCGGCATCCCGCTGAGCCCATTTTTTCATCTGCTCAATATAGGCGGAAGTCTGCAGAGAAGCTAGGTTTGGCATCTACTTCTTCCTCGTATAATCCTCCACCACTCTTATTTTCTTAACCTCGGGCATGAGCCTGAGCAGATTTGATATGAATTCAGTTTTTCCAACTATGAAGTTCATGTCCTTTGAAATCTCCTCACCAAAGTTTACTTCAAGCACATCCCCCTTGATTTTGAGTTCAACGCCCTTCTCTTCGCCCTTGGTGCGCAGGGTGGTTGAAAGCAGTTCTTCAGCCCGCTTTTCAGGCTCCTTGAGCTCGCCCACCAGCTTCAAATCATACTTGAGCCTTTCGCCTGCCAGCGGGTGATTTAGATCTACTGTAACCCTGCCGCTGTTCACAGACTTAACCATTGCCCTTTTTCCATCAAGTTCAAGCACCATGCCTGG
>QMVF01000137.1 GCA_003660965.1 Microcaldota archaeon | reverse complement strand
CCCCAACAATTGCCTGATTTTCGTCGGCTATCAAGGCGAGGGCAGCCTTGGGAGGAAAATCCAAAGCGGGATGAAGAGCTTTCCGATAACGGACAGGAATGGAAAAACAAAGGCACTCAATATTAATATGAGGGTGGAAACAGTCGAGGGCTTTTCAGGACACAGTGACAGGAACCAGCTTCTCGCATACGTCCGCAATCTAAAACCAAAGCCAAAGCGTGTATTCGTAAATCACGGAGAGGCCGGCAATGCAGTGGACTTCTCGAAGGCTCTTGCAAACAGGTTCAAGCTCAATGCAACAGCACTCAACAATCTCGACGCCATAAGACTTAAATAGAAAAACTAATTTTCCTAAGGAAAAAAAGTGTTTCTTTTTATAGCAGTTATACATAACGCAAATTTTTTTGAAACGGCCCCTTTTTAGATTTTGGCCAAAAAAAGCAAATATACATAAGCAAAAAGGCAGGATAGAACCGCGTTTATGAAATAAGGCTGGGATTTTGCAATATACATAAAAAAAAGCCCGGACTGGCCTTCTTTTACCGAAAAGTATTTAAAAGAGTTAGTGTATAATAGTTGTGCTTTAGAGAAGTGACCCAAAATGAAAGACACTGTCTTTCAACCGGACATAGCAAGGCTTAGTTTTGAGAAGGCATCTGAGCTAGGCAAAACTCTAAGCAAGGGGGGCATTACTCTGGCCGACTGCCAAACTGCTTTCCGAAAGAAAGGCGGCAAGTAATGCCCTTTCACCCCTTCCCCTTAATTTGGTTTTAAATTAAGTTCCTACGCAAACTCTGTAATGAGGCTTGTTGTTACAGGAACGCCCGGAGTGGGAAAGACATCTGTTGCAAGGGCCCTAGGAAAAAAGCTCAGGCACAAGGTCGTGAATGAAAAACAGTTCGCACTTAATAAGGGGCTTGGGAAATGGGACCCCGATGAAAACGAGTTGGTTATTCCACTGCAGCGGTTCGGGAAAGCACTGCAGCAGCTGCTGAAAAGGGAAAAGAACATCATTTTGGAGGGACACCTACTCTGCGAGCTGAAGCTCAACGCTGACTTTGTTGTACTGATTCGCGTGCATCCAGAGCTGCTGGAGCTGCGGCTTCAGGCAAAGCAATACAGCGAGGACAAGGTACAGGACAACGTGTTCTGTGAGGGCATCGACTACTGTAAAAAACACGTTGCGCGGAATTATCCTGCAGAGAAACTGGTTGAGGTGCAGAGCGGGAAAACTATAAAAGAAACAATGCAGAATATTATTAGGGGGCTTAGGGAGAGGGGAGCAAAGTTATGAATAAGTTGTATTTGAGCGCTTTTTTTGCGGTATTGATTGCATCAGCAGCCGGGGCTGAAACACTATTTGAGAGAAGCTTCCAACAGATGGGATACGGCGTGTTTGCAGTTGAGGGTGCGGGGGAAACAGGGTGTACTGAAATACCATTTCTTTTCCCAGCAGACATAAACGCACTGGCGGAAGGGATTTACCCAATTGCATCAGTTGGCGTAGAATTCTGGCCAGTACGGCATGGAACCGCTGACCTTAATGTGTACCTGAACGGGGACAAGATTGCGGGACTGGTTGTTGGAGACTTCAAGTGCTCGGCAAGAGGCTGCTGGGAAAGGTTATTCCTTCCCCAGGAAAAGCTGCTGCAGGAAGAGAACACGTTGCGGGTCTGCATGCAAGCCTCGGACAGCATCACAAAGCTCACGCTGTTGAACAACTCAATGGTCGGGCTATACAAGACCGCTGACTTTTTACGGGACGGAGCATTCCAGATGCTTGCAGAGAAGCAAGAGGTTGTTATTGGGGAGAAGGTAAAAATAACAGTACTTCTACATAACAAGGGTAGTGCTTCAGCGTTTGCAGAAGTAAGGCACGCACGGAAGCTTGCAGAGGACAAAAACGCTTTCTTTGTGGTGGAAGGCAAAACATCTTTCAAGGGATTTGTAAAGGCGGGTGAGCAAATTGAATTCAGCTATGTGATAAAGCCACGTGTTCTTGGAAGCATCACTCCGCCTCCGGCAGTCCTCTACTACAAGAACGAGTTTGGGGAAGAGGAAGCAATATTCAGCAACCTCACGCCCGTTGCAGTAAGGGAACCGGAGAGGAAGGTCGAGGCATTTATTGTAAAGCAGGTTGAAGTGGGCAGGGCAGGGAAAGCCATTGAACTGCAACTCGCAGTGAAAAATGTTGGCTCTGACCCCCTGTATGATTTGGTTGTTGAACTGCAGCTGCCGCAGGAGCTGCACTTTGTCAAGGCAGCGCAGCGCGAAATAAACGCGCTGCAGCCAAACCAGACAGAACTGCTACCGTTCAGCGTGGCTAGCAGCAGCGAGGGAAGGTTTGCAATAGGCTGCACAGTGGAATACGTTGACTTGAACGTCACTGAGAGCAAGTGCTCGGACAGCAGCGTTGAATTCAAGGAGCCAGAAATAAGCCCAACGCTCTATGTTGGAATGGGGCTTACGATACTTGCTGTGCTCATTTACCTCTACCTGAGGTTCGGGAAGTGAAGCCGCCTCTTCCCAAAAACAAGGAGGACT
>QMVF01000136.1 GCA_003660965.1 Microcaldota archaeon | reverse complement strand
TCCTGTAACAAAGAAGAGTCTCGCAGGGTCCAAAAAGTATTCACTCCAAGGGTGCTCTAGTGTGGTGAATTCCTCTGACCTGCCAAATTCTTGGGCAGTGTAGTAGTTGTGGAAATCACTTATGAAGTCGGGTGAAAACGCGTCGCCGATAAGATACGCGTTGAACTGCCTGAGGGAGAATATTTCTGACAGATTTTCTGTGGTTAAGCCCTCTTGGGCAAGTTGCCTTATCCGCTCCAGCCTTTTTACCACTTCAATTGTAAATTGCGCCGGGTCACAGTAAATATAGTCCTCGTTTTCTGCATCGCAGGAATTTACTGCAATATCGTCCCAGCCCCAACTAAGCAGGACCCTTGGCTTGGCACTCTTACCGGTAATGCCCCTCTTTCCATTATACCCAACGCATTGGTTGAGCTGCTGGCCAACAAGCTTTATGTGGAATTTTTCCTTTTTGGTGACTGCCGCACTAACAGGCGATGTGGTCCTGCCAACAACTCTTGCTGCGCTGCTTGTTGTTGTTGAAAGGCCTGTGTCCTCAAAAAAGGTGATTACATCGTCACTATCATCATCGACGCTGTATTCAACCCGTGTGTAGTTGCCTGCAGGTAGCGATGGCCTCGGCACCGGCGTAAAAACAACCTGCATTTCACCGACACCAATCGTTGCACTGCCCTGCGTCTGGTCGCTGACAGTACTAACAATGTACCTATCCAAAACAGCTTTTTCAATCGTGAACTCGTTTTCATCATTGGTGTTGACTATTGCAATAGCCGACACAGAAGAGGGCTCCCCGAAATTCCAATCGAATACTCCACTTACTGGCTCTAAAGCCACTTCCGCTCTTTCCCTCTCACATTCTTCTCCACTACACCATTCGTTATTAGTATAATAGGTTATTTTGTATGTGATTGGCTTGCTAAAAGCCCCTCTAAACCTGAAAGCATTCAAATCAATCGCCACTCTGCCAAGGGCGGCTCCCCCTTCCTCTAGACTAGCATAGAGGCCTGACTTTTGGTCAGCACTTGGGTCAGTGGAAACAACCAGTGCCTTTCCAGGCGGCACCACTATCGGCTGATCCAACTGTGGTATTTCCTCAACCTCATCAGTATAGCCTGTTGCAGTTAATACCCAATTGAATGCAGTGGCCCCGCTTACAACCCCGCTGCCTGTTACACTGTCCTCAACCTCAAGCAATGCATAGGTGTCCCCAAGCAAGCCATTGTTTGTTAAATCGAAATCGATCCTGCCTTGGTGGTTTGGGTCTTTGTTGATGTACCTATATTTGATTCCAGTCCCTGTTGTAGTTTCTCCAACAGCCTCTATCTTTACTCTGTTCGCAACGACACCTGCCCTATAGGGCACTACGCTCTGACCTCCAAAATAGCCTGGGGCTGAGCAAGGGCCTAGGTCCGCCCCAAAGCTCCCTATGTTTCTGTTGCAAACGTTGTGCTGTCCCTGCCAAACAGGGGCACTTGTGATTTTGGATGCAGTGCCATAGCCACTAGCAAGCCCTTGGGGGTAATATGTTTCCGTGTCAATCCAGCCCTCATTGCTGACAACTGGTCCTGGGACCCCGCCTCCGGCTGAGGTGTAGGGCACGAATGCAGTAATATTTGTCCAAACACCTGGAAACGTCTGCACTGAGATTCTGTGAAGGTCTGTCCCAGGGTGCTGTGTGTCTGTCATGAACAAATCAATCCACTCAAGAAAAACATAGCCACCGGTATCAGTTATGGGGAAAGTGTAAGCGTTTTCTTCTCCAGGCTCAAGGCTGTAAGAACCGACCTTCTCCTTTATTCTGTCCTCCCATTTGTCTGGGGGCAGCTCAGGCAGCCCATACCGCAAAGAGATTATGTTTTCAGGGTTAACCTGCAATATGCTCATCCTTGGCAGCTGCAGGTCCTCGTAGAACTGGAAACAGTCATTGAATATAACGCCGCTGTCCTCTCCACCTCTGAGATCGTATCTGAACTTTTCTTGACTATTATCTTGGGGGTCAACCATCCTAAAGCAGCTTGTGTTATCAGTTATGAACACAGGCAGTGTTTGCAGTGGCCCTACATAGCCTGCCTCAGGCGGATCGCCTTCAAATTTCGCGAACAAATCGATGTAGTATTCGCCTATTCCAAGCGAGTAGGGCTCGCCTGGCGCTGGCCTGGGCAAAACACTAACCTCTGCTGAACCAGTTCTGCCTATGGCTACAGTATTTTTTGAAAGCTCCAGTTCGCTGTCCAGTCTTACAAGAATTGGCTGACTGCAGCCCTCTGTTTTAATTTTAATGTTCGCACCATCATTTGGCTTGTTGCGGCTTAACCTTACACTGCCTTGCTCGAATTGAACGCACGCAAGGTTTGGGTCATAGACTGGGGGCTGCTGACCAACACTTATCTGTGTTTCGAAAGTTGCGTACCCTGCTTTTGTAACACTCAAAGTTACCTCTGAAACGCCGCTCAGGTTCGGTAGGTTAGTGAAAGAGAAAAAGCCATCGTTGTCTGTCATGCCGCCATTGTCAGCTTCGACTGTTAAGCCAACAGGTTCCGGAATCACTAGCTTAACATACGCGTTTTCTATTTTGG
>QMVF01000135.1 GCA_003660965.1 Microcaldota archaeon | reverse complement strand
GGGCTGTAAGTTGAGCCTATGGCTGACAAATACTCAAAAATAAGCGAAATTCTAGAGGGCAAGCTTACAGGCAAGAAGGTCAAATTGAGGGGATGGGTGCACCGCAACAGGTCGAGCGGAGGACTGGCGTTCGTAGTGGTGCGCGATGGTACTGGAGTGGTGCAGTGTGCGGTGAAAAAGGATGCGGTTAGCGAGAAGTCGTTCAAGGATGCTAGCGAGGTTTATGTCGAATCAAGTGTGAAGGTTGAGGGAACTGTGAAGGAGGACAAGCGCGCGCCTGGAGGTTTCGAGGTTTCGGCAACCGATTTTTCCACCATCTATAGAGGAGAGGCATTTCCAATTGCAAAAGACAAGAGCACCGAGTTTTTGCTCGACACGAGGCACCTATGGCTTCGCTCACAAAAGCTCACAGCAACCATGAAGGCGCGCGATTACATCGTGCACTATCTGCGCGAGTTCTTTGAAAAGCGCGAGTTCATGGAGTTTGCCCCGCCCATAATTACAAAAGCAGGCTGCGAGGGCGGCTCAACCCTGTTCCCAATCCGATACTTTGATGATGAGGCCTACCTCACGCAGAGTGGCCAGCTCTATGCCGAAGTTTTCATCTACACATACCCCCTGGTCTACATACTTGCGCCTTCGTTCAGAATGGAGCCTAGCAGAACTGTGAAGCACCTGGCTGAGTACTGGCATCTTGAGCCTGAAATGGCTTGGTACGACCATGAGATGAACATGAAGCTGCAGGAGGAGATGACCGAATACGTTTGCCAGAAGATGGTCAAGAATCATGCAGAGCTGCTCGAGCAGTGCGGCAGGAAGCCGGATGAGCTGGCAAAAGTTAAAGCTCCCTTCCCGCGCATGAGCTATGATGATGCAGTTGATTTGCTTCAGAAGAAAGGGCTGAAGTTCAAGGGCCAGAAGGATTTTGGAGCTGATGAGGAGGATACGCTTACCAAAGAGCTTGACAAGCCACTAATTGTACACAGCTACCCCAAAAAGGTAAAGTCGTTCTACATGCGGGAAAAGCCTGACGAGCCCGGCAGGGTGCTGTGCAATGACCTGCTCGCGCCCGGAGGGCATGGGGAGCTTATAGGCGGAAGCGAGAGAATTTGGGAGCTTGACGAGTTGCTCAAGCGCATGAAGGAGGAGAAGCTGGACATTAAAGATTATCAATGGTACGTTGATTTGCGCAAGTACGGAAGCGTGCCGCACTCGGGCTTTGGCCTTGGAATTGAAAGGCTTGTAAAATGGATGCTGAACCTCGAGCACATACGGGATGCCATACCTTTTCCAAGGGTTATTAACAGAGTTTATCCATAATTCAGCCCAGTTGGCATTACTATTTTAAGCGTTGTATTTGAAATGCTTTATTATGAAAATAAAAGAACTTCTTAGGCGAGCGCGTATTGGTGAAATAAAGCGTAAGAGGGTGCTGAACAAGACTGAGGAAAAGGCGCTGGTGCGCGCAGGCTACATGATGAGAAGGGGCACTCAGAGACCAACTCTCACTCCAAGGGGTAAAAAGAAGATCAAAGTTGTACTTACTGGCGGAGTATTTGACCTTTTACACTTGGGCCATGTGAATGCTCTTGAAAAGGCAAAGAAGCAGAGCGATTTGCTCGTAGTTGCAGTTGCCCATGATCAGACCGTTAAGCGAGTGAAGGGAAGACCACCGCTTCATACAGCAAAGCAGCGCGCTGCCTTGCTTGAAAAGCTCAGGTGCGTAGATGCAGCCATCGTGGGCCACCCTACAAATAAGAAAATAACTGTGAGGCGAGTGGAGCCAGATGTGGTGGTTTTCGGCTATGATCAGAGGATAGATATGAAGCTGAAGGCCAAAATAAGGAGGCTGAAAACCAGGAAAAAGGGAAAGTTTTTCAAAACAGCCAACATTATAGCTGAGGCATGAATAACTATAAAAATATGGGGACTATATAGGCGAGTTGGGAAATCTTTATAATGCTTAATAAAGTAGCTGAATGAACTATATTTTACGAGAGTGTTTTGGGGTGTCTGGATGGGACTTGAGGCTTCTGTATCCGCACTGAAGG
Source organism: Microcaldota archaeon (assembly GCA_003660965.1). Taxonomy (GTDB): domain Archaea; phylum Micrarchaeota; class Micrarchaeia; order Burarchaeales; family Burarchaeaceae; genus B9-G16. Next base: position 545 of record QMVF01000135.1, on the reverse strand, counting down.
AAGCTGAAACTAAGGCGGCTGCGGAATTAGAGCAGGCGCGGGAGAACAAGGAAAAGACTCTGAAGGATGCGCGCAATGAGGCAGCCTCTATAGTTGATAATGCTCACAAGGAAGCCTCCAAATTAAAGGACAAGCTGCTTGCAGAGGGAAGAAAGGAAATCGAGGGCGAGATTAAGAAGATAGGGAGAAAGGCAAAGGCAGCGGCTGATAAGATAAGGAAGAAAAACGTGCCTGCCGCAACTTCAAAGAAGATAGCGAAGAAAATGTTCAAGGGCATAGTTAAATAAAGAGGAATTGAATGTTAAAGCCGGCTGAAATGCAGAGAATAAGGGTGACTGGGCTGCGCTCAGACTTGGAGCGCGTAATTTCAACCTTGCATGAGATGGGAGAGGTTGAATTCAGAAAAATTAAGGATGAATACTTTGAAACAGATGCCCCGCTCGACCATTTTGCAGAAATCAGCAGGCAGTTGGTGCGCCTGCGCGGAATAGAGGCAATGCTAATACCCCAGCGGGCAAAGGTCCGTAAGGTTGGAGGCTGGAGGC
>QMVF01000134.1 GCA_003660965.1 Microcaldota archaeon | reverse complement strand
GTATTCACCAATATGGATCCGGCCATGTATTCGGATTATTTGAAAATAATAGAAGGAGTCGATATATACTGGCTGAATGAAACTGGAGCTGAAGCAGTAGGCGAAGACGATCTCATAATCTTTTTGGGAATGGGCAGTGAGCTGGATGTGGTGCACGAGGAATCGTTTACCTGCACCGTAATAGACCCGGGCTCTCATGAACCCTACGAGGTCTATGTTTACATAATAAAGCCCTACCAGCTTGTGGATTACGGCTATGCGCCGGATGCTGAGGAATTTGAATTCATAGGAAGCGAGGGCGATTGGAATCTTTATGCCGACGAAGAAGGGAATGTTATGAAGTTGAACATGGTTACAGGCGGAATGATTTACATTGATTCAGAAGACGGAGTCAGCTATGTTGTAGACCCTGAAACAGGTAAATTGCTATACCCTGTACAATGAAGTTTAGCTCTCGCCTACATCGAGGGCAATGTAATGGCTCAGCAATTTTGGAATCTCATGCTTCAACTCCTCAGCATATCTGAGGGCTAGTTCGGCGCAAAGCCCCTGATCTATTTCTTCATCAAGCTTCTCCCCGCGCTTCTTTACATATTTTATCATCTCATCAGATACCGTTTTCCCGTCATTTATCATGGTCTTAATAGAGCCCAGGGCAAGGTCGTGTGGATAATCCAGAAAGCCAATTGCAAACCTGTAGAAGCGCTTGCAGTAATCCTGGATTTTTGAGCTTTCCATTCCCTGCTTAATTGCATCGATCTGCAAGTGGTTTTTCAAGTATGAGAAGGGAGGAACATACACCTTGTTCTCCTCCATCCTGAAGGGCTGGCGAATGCCGATTTCAGAAGGCACTATTTTCAGCCTCTCAGACTCCACGGCCATAAGACAGCCCTTCAGCAGTGCGCTCACGCCTATAAGGTTTGAAATAAGATTAATGTCCATTCCCCTATGCTCAAAGGTGCCTGCGCGGTTTATGCGCACCGCACCCCAGTAAAAGCGCAAAGGATTTGCCTTCTTGGCCAATTTGTACATTGAAGGGTGGGATTTTTTAAGAGCATCAAGCCAGAACTGCTTTCGCGTATCTATTCTATGATTCATATCTGTAATGGTATGCTCATAGCGGGGAAGGGAGGCAATTATTGATAAATCGTGGTGAATGCCCTTGATTTCAGGTTTTTCCAATTCAACATCCCTGTAAAGTGCCATCCTCGTATCCTTACAGTAGTAATGGCCATTGTAAAAGGGAGACGACTGGGTGAGAGTCATGATTGCAGGATCGGCCGCTATGAGCAGATTGTACTGATTTACTAGGGCGCGGGCAGTTGCAGAGCGCAGAACGCGCTTCAGCTTCCACTTATTCCAGTCAAACGTGCCCTTTGGAAGCCTGTAATGGAAGTGAAAACCGCAAACCCTGCTCAACACTCCGTACCATTTCTTTACGCCTATCATTTTTGCCTGCATCTCATACCATTCCTTTTTCCTTGCCTTTGGAACCATTTTGCCAGGGTATGCGCCAAGTGGCAGGAGGCGGAGATCAAGATCTTCAGCCACCTCGATTATTTCATTAAGCGTGGTGAGAAAGCCTTTGGTGGTTCTGCGTACAGTGCGCTTTGGAGAAGCTCCCAGTTCTATTTGGCATTTGGAAACCTCCTGGTGCATATATGCACCGGCGCGCTTGTTTTTGCATGCTTCAAGCAGAATGTCTGCTGAATTTGTGGGTTGGCCTGCCTCATCCACTATGAGGAATTCGGTTTCCAGCCCAAAGCGTGGGTGCTTCAATCTCAGCATAAACATCAACTAATTCAACCTGTTCAAAATCATCCTTGAAAACTCTTTTCCAATATCAACATGAGCCTGCTTCAGCATGTCAGGGTATAGGCCTGGGAAAGTATTCAGGTCTATTACATAATCCTTGCCTTCAGTGCTTCTTATAACATCAATTCCGAAAAATGATAGCCCGGTTGCTTTAGCAGCCTTTTCAGCTATCTTAACCCTCTCAGAGCTTGGCTCCCTCAAAACCATTTCTCCCCCGCGCTTGCCCCTGTCATGAACCTTCCAGCCCGTAATTCTGGAGGGCTTCTTTCCATAGCCATGCACAACCCTTCTATCTATTACATTTATGCCGCACCAATCCTGCATGTCATTTTCATAAAAGCGCTCCAAATAGTAATCATCTGCTGAAATGTGATCCAGTACATCTATCAATGTCTGCCGGTCATCAACCCTCACGATTCCAACTCCAAAAGCGCCAAATCTGGGCTTTATTAGAACCTCGCCCCAGTGCTCAAGCAGATCGCCTGCGCGCTCCAGATCATTTGAAGGTATGAGCGCAAATTCAGGCACTGGTAGGCCTTTTGACTTTAGGAACGAGCTGGTTTTAAACTTGTCAAGCCCTATGCGCAAACCCTTTGTTGAGTTGATAACCTTCACGCCTGCACGTTCGAGCGCTTCAAGCACCTGAATGTGATGACCGTCAGAACTCTTGTCAAGCTGAGAAAACCATAACAACGCATCAAGTTCAGAAAGGTTGAAATTTCCAAGCATCACGTTTTCATCAACAATGGATGCCTTTCTGAAATCCAAATGCTCATGAACTTTGAACCTCTTCTTC
>QMVF01000133.1 GCA_003660965.1 Microcaldota archaeon | reverse complement strand
GCATAAGATCGCTTTCCCAAATAAGCAAATCATGGAATATGTTGAGCCTGAATGCTGTTTCATACTGGGCCTTAACGCATGTTTCGCACAATTTTCTACCCACTTCAGCTATCTCCCCCTTGCCCTCCTCCATCTGCTTAAGAATTTGACGCACCTGCGCCTCTACTTCAGGTTCATTAAGGCGCTTTGCAACTTCGACGTACTGCCTTCCCAGCCATTGGTCTGCCTTCATGTCAATCTTATTGCTCAAATTTACATAGCCCCATACGCTCTGGGCTACCTGCAAACCTAAATCATTTATCAAGTCTATGCGCTTTACATTAAAGCCAGTGAACGAAAGAATGCGCGCTACGCTGTCGCCCAGAATTGCATTTCTCAAATGCCCCACATGCCAGGGCTTGTTTGGATTTACTGAGGGAAATTCCACGTAAACCACCTTATTATTGGGCTTGCGCGAGCCGTAGGCTGAATCGAGTTCAAGCGCGGAATTGGTTGCGTTCTCCAGGAATGCGGGGCTGAGCTTGAAGTTTAAGTAAGGGCCTACCACCTCGCAGCTTTCTATGAATTTATGCTCCTGCAGATGCCTTGCCAGTTCAACTGCAATTTCCTTTGGGTTGCGCTTCATGCTCTTTGCGATTGAAAATGCAATTTTCGATGTCAAGTCTCCGAATTTGGGCTTTGCATCCTCCAATGAATTCAGAAGCTCTGCCTTTTGCACTGCATAGCCCGAAGTTTTGCAGGCTTCAAGTAGCACTTTTGCGAGCTCCTCGCGGGCCTGCTGATATGGATCCATGCTGGAATGTTGGAGAAGAGATTAATAAAAATGAGTGTGTGAAATTAGGAGGATGATGAGGAAGCGTAGGCAAGTTAAGAGGAAGGTATCGGAAACGTAGTTTCTGATGGGGCCGTGGGCTAGTCTGGTATGCTTCCAGGTTCGGGACCTGGCGACCTGAGTTCAGGCCTTTTCTTTTGGAAAAAGAAAAGGCCGCTTAAAAATCTCAGCGGCCCCATGCAAAGGGGGCACGACATTTCGCCCCCTTTGCCCAACCCCAAAAAGCTATGCCTTCTTTTTCTTACCTGGCATTCTGCCCCGAGGCTTTGGTATTTTGAGCTCAGGGTATGCTTTCTGCATGTTCTCAACATCTACCCATGCACTGAAGCCGAGGTTTGAGAGCAGCTTGCGCATAAAATAAGATTCGGCTAGAGGATATTTTTTCTCATCGCTGGCCTCTATGAATCTTGCCTTTAACTCGCCCGGCTTTAAGTTTGACAGAATTTCGGCAAGCACACCATAAGCCTTGCGCTTCCCCTTGGTAAGGCTATCTACATATGCATCAATTAATTCGGTATTTACGCCTGCAAATTCGAATGATTTGCGGTCTATGGTTGCAGTTATGCTTGCAAGAAGCGCGGCAACTTCCTCTGGCTTTGTAGTTTCATTAGCACTCATCTTCTTAATTGCAATCCAGTCCCTGAACTTCGCTGCGAATGTAACTTCATCGCCCACCCAAACACCTCGCCTATTATTTGTAGGTTGGTTTTTTAAATGGAGAGCCTCAGGAGGGATTCCCAGGGGTTCTTTTCCGCTGGTGCTTTTCTTTCTAAGAAAAGGGCCATTTGGACCCTCGACCTGCTGCTTTCCTGGGTTTTCTTTTCCCGGGGGCTTTTCTTTTTCAAAAGAAAAGGGCCCTACAAGGCAGCCGCTCTACCAGTCTGAGCTACTGAGGCCTGTTCTGCGTATGAAGGGGTTGAGAAGCCATTTATAAGTTTACGTGCGTAAGTAAGGAGGCAATGGGTGGATTGAATGGGTAAGTTTCCAGTAGCAGATGCACGTTTGAAGAAAATTTGGATTTGCAAGAAGTGCAAGAGCCGGAATAAGGCGGGGTCTGAGAAGTGCAGAAAGTGCGGCTACAGGCATTTGAGACCCAAGCGTACCGAAATCCGAGCCAAGAAGTAAGGTCAGACTAAAAGCTTTTTTTAATATTGGCACAAATGCCTAGTTGGTGGAAATTCTAGTAAGGAATGCAATGGTGCTTACGCAGAATGGGAAGCGAGCTCTGCTTAAAGATCATGATGTTCTGATTGAAGAAAATAAGATAGCGAAAGTTGGCAAGAGGCTTGGGGAGAAGGCAGAGTATGTGATTGATGGAAGGGGAAAAGTGCTGATGCCCGGCCTTGTCAATACCCATACCCATCTTGCAATGACTCTGCTCAGAGGCTATGGGGATGACATGTCATTGCAGAAATGGCTTGAAAGCAAAATATGGCCGATGGAGGCGAAACTGAAGGCAAGTGATGTGCGTGCGGGCTCCATGCTTGGCTGCCTTGAGATGATAAAGGGGGGCACAACTTCTTTTGTGGATATGTATTTCTTTATGGAGGAGGTTGCGCGGGCTGTTGATGAAAGCGGAATGCGGGCTAATTTGGCTTACGGAATGCTTGATTTGGGAAAGCAGGAGAAGAGGAAGGAGGAATTGAGGAAGAGCGAGGAATTTGTGCGCAAGTTCAATGGGAAGGCGGACGGAAGAATAAGCACCTCGTTTGGACCTCATGCAATTTATACCTGCTCCACGGAGCTTCTTCAAAAAACAAAGGAACTTGCAGATGAGCACGGGGTGAGGG
>QMVF01000132.1 GCA_003660965.1 Microcaldota archaeon | reverse complement strand
CCTATCGAGTTCAAGCAGCTAAAGAAGATCATCCACATCCTTTTCCCTTCTGGTAACATGCGAGCCAAATAGCGAGCGCACCTTGCTATCCACGCTGAGCTTAACGTTCAGTTTAGACTCCTTCTTTGCCTCACGCAAGCCAGACTTGCCCAAGGGGACTTTTGGTTTGATTATCTGCTTTGGTTCGGGCTTCTTGGGCTTCTTCTTGCGCTCAGGAGGCTTTGGTTCTGCAGGTGGCTCAATTTTCTTTGATGGTTTTAGTTCAGGTGTTGGTTCGGGTTTTAATTTTGGTTTTGGAGTCTGCTCTTCTAATTTTGTCTCAGGCTTGGACTCAACCTTGGCTTCAGCCTTTGAAACTTCCTTTGACTCCTCGCGCTTGGTAAGCTTATCTACAAATGAGCCCAGCTTTTTCTTGAGAAGCCCGAACATAGTGAGCACCTGGAGAGCTACTTGCCGCCAGCTCCCTTGCTCTTGTCAATTATAATTTTGGCACGGGAATCGATTTCAGAAAGGTGCTCTGCTATTTGTGCAATTCCCTTCTGAGTCTGGTCTGCGCCCTCCTCTGTTCTCTTAAGGCGCTCGTGCAGAATCTTCAACCCCTCTGCAATTTCCTTTTCGGCTATGAAGCCAGAGCCTATGTCTACAAGCACTTTTCCCTCATTCACCAGCTTTGCCTTCATCATAACCCCAGCGCCGATGGGAGCCAGAATCCCTTGAGTTGCCTTCTCCAAATTTTGAAGGGTTTCAATGGCACCTCTGATGTCCGCTATGGCAGCCTGAAGTGCAGCCAGCTGCTGCTGAAGTGCGCGGGACTGATCATTATAGCCCTGTGCCTCGTATGCAAGCCTTGCCAATTCCTCCTGATAAACTTGAGGCATGTTCTTCTCTTCCTTCTTAGCGGCCATGAGCATCACCTGTATGGAATTCTGAAGGGATGTTTTTTTATACTTACTCTGCCTTGGAAGCCTTTCCTGAATCAACTGCCTCAATAACAACCTTGTTGCGCGGCAGGCCATGCTTGCTTCCAAAGAAGGAGTAGGCAAGCTCTCGCGCCCTCTTTTCATTTGGAGCTTCAAACTCCCTTGAAAAAGACCTCTTCTCATTTCCAAGATTCAGAACTCCTCTTATTGAAAATTTTGCCATATACACCACCTAGGCAACATGGGTGCCATCAGCTACATCGCGGTCTGGAACCAGCAGAGAAACCTTTCCATTGGTTTCAACTGCAGCCAGCAGCATACCCTGCGATTCCACGTTTTTAACCGTGCGAGGCTGCAGATTGCGTATAACCACTATTTTCTTCCCCTTTATTGCATCAGGGGCATACTGGTCTGCAATTCCCGCAACCAGTTGCCTCTTCTCGCTTCCCATTTTTATGGAAAGCTTCACCAGCTTATCTGTACCCTCGATTTTTTCTGCACTTTCAACAATTGCAACCCGCAAGTCCAGCTTCTTGAACTCCTCAAAATTCACCGTTTCTTCAGTCATGGCAACACCTCGTAAATTTAATCGATGAACCCCAGCCCCTCCTCGAGCCTTCCCAGTTCAAAGCCAGTGGTTTTCTCTCCAACCACATAACCTCTACTGTTTGCAATTATGCACAGGCCCAGAAATGGAATTCCCATGTTTGCAGTACCTATTGCACCCTGAACCTTAAGAATGCTTTTCAATTTTTCAAGCTCCTCCTCGCTGGTCCTAGTATGGGCAAGAAAGCCTGAATTGGTTGCTTCGCATATCGCACCCACAGTATTATAGTCCGCAATTTTCATCTGTACTGCCTCAACTCCCAGGCATTCTGAAATTTTCTTAACTTCGCTCCTGGGAATGCGCGGGTTCACAACCGCTCCCTTGTCATTTGCAAGTACATTATTGCCGCATGCAGTGAACCTTCCCTTCACCTTATGGGTGCGCAGGCCCATTTTCTTAAGGAGCTTGAGTTCGCTTTGCTCAATTGTAGAGGGCACTATGGCACCATTTGAATTCAAGGCACAGTAGATTCCTATCAGGCCTGAAGAGCTTATGCTGAGCCTAATTACATCCGCAGCCAATGCATCTTTGCACGCGCGCTCCAGCTTTGGAGAGCAGTTGATTCCGATTAGAGCAAGCTTGTCATTACAGGCACCATAGATTCCTATGAACTGGTTGCCGTAATCGCTAGTTCTGGCGCGACCGGTCAAAATATCACTTCTTGATGTCAGCCTTCAAGGCCTCCTTCCTGGCCTGCTTTTCGGCCTCGCTTAGCGCCTTTTCCTCTTTCGGCTTCTCGGCTTCCTCTTTCTTGGCGCTCTCTGGCTTCTTGGCTGGCCTTGGTTTGGCTTCATGCTCAGGCTTCTTTGCCTCTGCTCCGAACAAGTCCAATCGTACAACCCCAGCCTCATCCTTGATGGCGTTCACCTTCACGCTTCTAGGGGGTGTATTCATCGAATCGCGCATTATGAATTCATTAAGCGCCATCCCTATATACACCTTGGATGCCTTCATGTGCCTGCGTGCATAAGCCTTCAAATCCCTGATTGCAATGCGGGCGCGCTTGCTTCTGCTCTCCTTGTAAATATGACCGAGCGGAATCGTGTAAACACTTTGCAGGTTTGCCAATCACATTTAACATTTTAGCTTAAGCTGTCTAGAGCGGCAGTGACTGCGCTACAGGTTCGGATTAAACT
>QMVF01000131.1 GCA_003660965.1 Microcaldota archaeon | reverse complement strand
GTAGTAGCGGGTGAGTATGAAGGAAGTTTAAACGTGAGTACGAGCAATGCGGGCTCAGCCTCACTTCCTGTCCACCTGCGCGTTTGGAACTTCAGCCTCCCGGAAAAGCCCTCAATGACTGCCGTATTCGGCATAAGCGCAAACGCGCTCTCATTTGCCTATGATTTGAAGGGCTCTGAGCTTGATGAAAAGCTTGATGAATATTTGAGCTTCATGCTTCAGAATAAGGTGGTGCCTTTCTCAGGCATAGGCCACCTTTACCCTTCAGCTGAATGGAATGGAGAGGAGGTTGAAGTTTGGTTCACGGACGAGCAACTTTCCTACATGAAAAAATACATAAATCAATACCATGCAAGCACCTGGCAGTTTCCAATTGGAAAATGGATGGCAGATGCAAAGTTTATGCAAGGCACAGCGCCTTTCAGCCCAGAGTTCAATGAGCGCATGAGACAGTACATTGAGAAAACAATTGCTATTTACAAGCAGGAAGGCATCTGGAACAATGGCGAATATTTTACATGGATTGTGGATGAACCTAAAACGCGTGAGGCTTATGAGGAAGTAAATGATTGGAGCGCACTGGTGGCAGGTGCAAGCCCAAGGCCAAAGTTCATGGTTACAGAGCAGATTACAAAGCAAGATGCAGCATGGCCTGCCTTGCAGAATATAGACCTATGGTGCACCTCTATGAAGGTTTTCGTAGTCGATGAGCGTGCTGATGAGAGCAGGTATGAAGGCGAGGAATGGTGGTGGTATAATGGGGGGTTTGGGGCTGACTATCCAAACCCTGAGCTCATAGACAGGCAGCCTGCTGTTGGAAGGGTTATACCCTGGTACACGTACAAACTAGGAATTGACGGCTACTTATACTGGGCAACTACTTACTGGGGCAGCTTTGCTAACAATCCATGGAACTCTCCAAAATTACTTCAGCAGGTTGCAGACATGCTTGGCTATCCAAATGGTGCAGGCTACATGTTCTACCCAAGCACCCTTATTTCAAACCACACCCCAATGAACAATATTGAAGGAGTTACGACTTCAATAAGGTGGGAGGTTTTCATAGACGGCCTCGAAGACTATGAATATTTGACAATGGCTTCCGCAGGTGCGCGCATCCAAGCACTCAATCTCATAATCGATTCATCGAACAAGCTGAGCTTCTCAAAGGAGCCTGGCGATTATGAGGAGGCAAGGCGCATACTTGCAGAAAATATAGAGGCCAACATGCGTTAACTTAATTTAAGTTTGCGCGCTTAAAGGAGAGTTAGCGTGAGGGAACCTTGGTTCCCTGCGGGGCCTGTAGCTCAGTCTGGTCAGAGCGGCGGTCTTATATGACGCGCTTTGATACAACTCAAAGCGGATGAGCAAACGGCTTTCGTCTAGGAAAGCCGTAGGTCAGGAGTTCAAGAGCGCTTTTCTTTTCAAAAAAGAAAAGCCCTCGGGCAAAAGAAAACGCTGAGCGAATCTCCTCAGGCCCATTTTCTATTCATCGTGGTTTTATGCAAAAAAGTTCTGTTAAATCAATAGCTCTCGAGCGCATCGAATTGCTGCTAGCGATGGCTCGCAAGGAGCTTGACCATGATGTTGAGAGGGCAAGGAGGTACGTTAAACTTGCGCGCAGGCTGGGCACGCGATACAGGGTGAGGGCTTCGAGAGCGTCGAAAGGGTTAAAAATCAGCTATTGCAAAAGATGCAACACGCCTTGGGTTCCAGGAAGGAACCTCGAAGTGAGGCTGGAGCCTCGTTCTCGGTGCGTTGTTTACAAATGCAGCTGTGGCTACGAAAGGCGTTTTAGGTACAAAAGGTGAAAAGATGGTTACTCCGTATGATGTTGACCCACGTAGGCTCATAGAGCGAGCAGCCGCTAGATTAAAGGAGGAATATGAATCTGTGAAACCCCCTGCATGGTCAGCATTTACAAAGAGCGGCTCAGGCAGGCAGAGGGCGCCGAGGCAGAAGAACTTCTGGTATCTGAGGTGCGCTTCATTGCTAAGAAAGCTGTATGTAGATGGAAGCAAGGGAGTTAACAGGCTGCGGACTGCCTATGGTTCGCGCAAGAAGCACGGGGTGAGGCGAAAGCATGCTTCAAAGGCAGGCGGTTCGATTCTAAGGAAGGGTTTGCAGCAGCTGGAAAAGGCAGGTCTGGTAAGAAAGGGAAAGGAAGGGGGCAGGATGCTTACTTCAAAGGGAAGGGCATTCCTTGATTCAGTTGCCAAAGAGGTAGAGGGAGGTCGAAAATGAGCGAGGAGGATGAGGGCGTAGACAAGCAGGAGCTTATGAGAGAAAGGCTTTTACAACTGCAGAAGATGCAGGAGGCTGAAGCGCAACTGCGTTCAATTCTGCGGGCCGCGCTGGAACCTGAGGCTTATGAGAGATTGATGAATGTACGCATATCGAACCCAGAGCTTTATATGCAAATTGCACGCCTCATCGTAACTCTATACAGAAACAAGCAGCTTCCCAACAAGATAAGCGAGAAGCAGTTGCGCGAACTTCTGGCTCGTGTAACAAAAAGGCATGAGGGTAAGTTTGAGATTAAGCGGAAGTGAGTGTATGGGTAAACAAAAGAGTGCTTCAACAAAAAGAAAGCTTGGAAAAGCCGCCAAATCAACTAGGCGGGTTCCTTTGTTCGTTATGGCAAAGACCGCGAGAAAGGTAACCCGGAACCTGAAGCGCAGGCACTGGCGCTCTAGAAAGCTTAAGCTAAAGG
>QMVF01000130.1 GCA_003660965.1 Microcaldota archaeon | reverse complement strand
CATTTCTTATGTTGTGCAGTTTTTTTTCCTGGCTTGGTTTCAATGAGAGGAGGGCCCAGATTTCCGTAGAGCTTATAATTGTCTTGGCTGCAGTTGTTGCGTTAGTGCTTTTGCTCGTTTCGCAGTTGCAGGAGACAAGCAGTGAGGGTGCGAAGGTCATTGAAAAGAAGAGCAAGGAAATTTTCGAGGAAATAGAGAAAATCTGATTCAGGCGTTGGTTTGGTGCGAGTGCAGCGTGGACAACTAAGCCTTGAGTACCTCCTTTTGTTGCTTGCTGTTTTTGCCGTGTTTTCGTTCCTTGTTCCACTGCTGACTAAAGTCTACAATGTCGCGCTGTTTGGACTCGACTCTGCCAACGCAAAGCAGTTCACGCAGTCAATCGCGTCTGCTGTGGATGAGATGCGTTTCCTCTCCGATGGCTCTGCTAAGAGTATAGTTGCAAAGCCATTTACCTCGTGGGTTGTTTCCTCTAATGGGAAAGGTTTCACGGTTACTGTAAAAAGCGAGCCACTCGCAGCTGAAAAGCAGTTCGTTGTTGCGCTGCCCAATAAATTGGACTTGCAGGAGCTTTCCTTCCAAGGTAGCATGCTGTTCCTCGTAAAAAAATCTGGCGGCACAGTGTTAATCGAATACAATTAGTTCAATCTCATGTTTTTCCAGCGCACTATCAAAGAAGACCAGTCTGCTTGCAATCGCTGTGCTGCCCCGCCGTCCCACAATGGTCTCTTTGCCATCCATGGAAATTATGCCGGCGCTGTTGGGGAACAGGGCAAGAAAGTCTTGTTCCATTGCCTTCTCATCGAAGCTGCCCTCCAGAAGCCAGGTGCGTAGCAAATCATTTTCTTTCTGCAAGATATGCAGTTCAGTGAGTCCTGGTTTCTCTTTCGGTGTCTCTAGGGCAAGCAGCGCTCCCAGTAGCAGCAGGGAAATAATTGCTTCTGTGCTCAGATAGAACCCTCTGTTTACCTGCATGCCGTTACACCAACAACGGTCTTTTTTCCGTCAAGCAGAACAAGCCTGTTCAGTGCAATACAGTTCCGCGAAGCGGTTTCCCTTCCAAAGATGGTTTGTTCCTCTGCGCCGATTTCTCTAAGGGAAAGCTTTTTGATGAGGATGCCGTGGAACTCAAATTCTTCTGCGGAGAGCAGAAGCTGTTTGTCGAGTATGCCGGATTCCACCCTGTGTTTCTCCGCGTTGTAGAGCGCTGTACCAAGCAATGGCTGTGCTTTATTACTGTTCTTTACAATACTGTCTGCAAGAAATATTGCGCTCTGGGCTGCAGCGAATTCCTCCAGCTCTGCAGCGTTGTTTTCCGCATCCATGCTGATGCGCATTGAGATAAGCAAGAGCATCAACAGCATTGTGGTAAATGCAATGGTCAAATCAATGCTGAAGGCAAATCCCCTGCTAGCTGTAGTGCTCACTGAGTTCCACCGAAAAGGTTGTTTGCCCGCCCATCTGCACGAGCCTGACGTTTTGGGGCAGGAAGAAGCTGTGTTTCACAGATTGCTCTCGTGTGCTCTTCACTTCTCTTCCCTGTACAATGCAGGGCAGCCTTTCTGTTCTGATTTGTGTTGTGTTGTTGCTGTATGCTGAGTCAACTAGAGTGCTGCACATGAGGCTGCTGCTTTTTGCGTTGACTGCCTCCGCTGCCTTGTCGCTTTGTACTGCGATTTGTCCAATTGCTTGCAATGCTATTCCAAGCAGTGCGAGGAAGCATGCAAGGCAGATTATGGCTTCAAGCTGTAGCTCTCCTGTTTGCCTCATTTGGATATCACTGCCTTTACTGTGTAGCCCGCTGGAATCTGGAATATCTGTGATACGTGGTCTCCCCTGATTTCTGCAAAAACCACTTTGTTTTTAAGCAGGCCGCCTGTGAACGTGTATTCTGCTGTTATTACTTTGTTGTCAGCTTTGATTACGTTCACTTTGCTGTTCTCGTTGAGAAATTGCAGGGTAAGAGGACCTTTGCTTGAGTGAAAAACTGTTTGCGGGTTTTCTTGGAAGGTTTCCTCTACGGCTCTGGCAAAGCGCAGCAGGTTTTGGTTCACAGCTCTTTTGATTTCCTCAGCTTCCTTATCCTGCAGAAGCTTTGCCTGCATTGCTTGCTCAATAATCATATCAGTGTTTATTTCAATTGCTGTTCTAATCGCGTTGAGCTGCTCTGCCTCTATTGCTGTTGCCTTCACTCTTTGCAATTGCTCTCTTGCATTGCTGCTTTCGTTCAGGAAATCTAACTGCATTGATGCAAACGCAAGCAGGATAGTAAAGCAAAGGATGCCCTTGTTGTTCATCGCTTCCTCCCGATAGATGGGCGTTTGGCAGAAACGTGTTTAAATGATTCTGTTTTGCGTTGTTCAACGAAGCTAGTCAACTGCCTGCTACAGCCCCTAACTTTTCCTCGGCTGCCTCAAGTTGCTTTCGTATCTCTGCAACAATGTTGTTTTCTTTTTCTGCCGCGGCTTTTGCTCTTTTCTGGGATTTCTCGAATTCGCTTACTACTGTTATGAACAGCAGTGAGGATATCAGTATTATGATTATGTCGTCCACAGGGATTGATTCAGAGAATGCTTTGTAGAACGAGAAGGCTGTTCCAATTACTCCGATTACTCTCAAGGCATCGTATTTGCTCATGAGACCCAACCCCACTAGTTGAGGGGAAAACAAATATAAAATATGTTTTTAAGATGAACACCTGATTTTTGAAAAAAATTGTGCATATTGGTAAAAAATTAAATAAACTTGCTTATATTATGT
>QMVF01000129.1 GCA_003660965.1 Microcaldota archaeon | reverse complement strand
TTTAAACCCCTTACTTCAGCCTGAGGGAGAGAAACAGGTGGTCCCTTTCGTATGGATCCAGAGTTAGTTTTTCAATTATATCAAATGACTCGCTCAACTCATTCAACACTTCATCATAAATCTCGCTCGGCTTTTTGCTTACATCTATGCTCGGCGCTTTCACAGCTATCAGGACTGGTTTGCCTGGCTTCAAAAATGTGCGCGCATTATCAATCAGAATCCGGGCCTGGTCTGGCTGCGCCACATCCTGGTAAATTGCGTCAATCCTTTCCAACTTTTCCTTGTACCTCTCGGGCTTTCGTGCATCTGCCAGGAGAGGCAGCATGTTTGCGCGCACCTCGCATACATTCACCAGATCGCGCATTGAGCGAGGTGCGAATTCTATGCAGTATACTATGCCCTTCTCCCCAACAATATCGCTCACGTGCGACGCGGTCGTACCGCTTGCCGCACCCAGGTAAAGCACGTGCGAGCCCTCAGAAATTGGAACGTGCTTCAAGCCTTTCATCAAGGCAGCTGCAAGCTTGCTTCTCCTAGGATCCCACACCCTGTATTCAGCTCCTTCGACCTCAACTAGCCTCTCACCGTAAACTCGCCTGCCCGGTGTCAAGTTGTGCGTTGCGAGCCTCCTCTTGCCATCAAGGAGCCAGTAGAAATTGGAGCTTCCCTTTTCAACTTGCATAAAACCAATCCATTGAGGTTTAGAAAGGAGGCGCGAAGCATGCCTCCTTCTGAACGGGCTCGGTGGGATTTTCACGAAGGGATTTTGAAAGGGGAAGCCCCTTCATTTGAACCCACGACTTTCTGGTTTCTACCAGTTCTTTTCTTTCGTTAACGTTTCTTTTCTTGGAAGAAAAGAAAGGTTAAAAGCCAGACACTCTAAGCCAAGCTGAGTTACGAGCCCGTGAAGCATTATTTGTGGTTTAGGATTTATTAATATGGCTGAATCAGCCTTTTTCAAGTACTGCCTTTGCCTCCCGCACTATCGGTTCCAGCTGAACTGCCTTTTGCCTATTTAAGCAGGTTTGCCCAACTTTGCTTCTTGCTCCTTTATAGCATCCTCGCTCACTTTCTCGAAAAGCGGCTTTGGATCGCTTATCTGCGTGCCTGGCTTCAACAGCTCCTTATCCGCATCCTCCCACTTCAATTTCTTCGCATCCGAGCCCAGCATCTTGAAAAGCTTCTCGCATGAGAAGGGCAAGTAGGGGTAGAGCAGTATGCCGAGTGCAGTGATTCCACGCGTGCACACGTAAAGCGTGTTGCCGCATAGCCTCTTGTCCTTCTGCTTCCAAGGCTCGCACGAGCTCAGATACCTATTCAGCTCGCCTGAGAGCTCGAGTATGCTGTTCAAACCATCCTTAACCTCGTACTTATCAAGCTCGCCCGCAATTCGAAGCTTGTACTCTCCAAATTTCTTCAACAGTTCCTCTTCCTGCTCACTAAGCCCATCAGGCGCAGGCACCTTAGATTCATTCAGCTTCTTGACCAGCACGAGCGTGCGGTGTATGAAATTTCCAATGCTTCCCACAAGCTCCTTGTTTATCTTTTCTCCAAAGTCCTTCCAGTAAAAGTCAGCATCCTCAACCTTATGGGGCGTGATGCAAGTTACGTAATAGCGCAGATAGTCTGGAGGAAAAGCCTTTAAGTAGTCTTCAAGTGAAACGAACCAGTTCTTGCTCTTTGAGAACTTCCTGCCTTCCAAGTTCAAATAGCCGCGCACGGGTATGGCTTCAGGCAGCTTGTACTCGCCCGTACCTGCGAGCATGGCAGGCCAGAACAGGAAGTGGTGGTAAATTATGTCCTTGCCTATGAAGTGCACCACCTTGCTGTCGCGCCAGCGCTGGTTGAACTTCTCGCGCGAGCCCAGAAGCTTTACAGTTGAACTCATATAACCAATTGGTGCGTCGAACCATACGTAGAATACCAAGTTCTCCTCTCCAGGCACGGGAACACCCCAAGTTAAATCCCTCGTAATGTCCCAGTCATTCAAACCCTTGTCAATCCAGTCAAGCACATAGTTTACAACTGAGGGCTGCAGCTCCCTGTTTTCCTTCAGATAATCGCGCAGCTTGCCCGAGAATGCTCTGAGCCTGAAGAAATGATGCCTTGTAGTCTTGGTGGTTGGTGTGGAAGAGCAGTGCAAGCATTTCGGATTTTTAATTTCACCTGATGAAAGGGCCTTGCCGCAGGAATCACAGGAGTCGCTAAACTGGCCTTCAGACGAGCAGTGGGGGCAGGTGCCGACTACAAATCTGTCTGGCAGGAAGCGCCTGCACTTCTCGCAGTATGCCTGCGAAACCTCGCGTTCATAAGTATAGCCGTTCTCGCTCAGCTTGGTGAAGAAGTGCTGCGTGAGCTCCTTATTCTCGGCGCTCGAGGTTCTGTGGAATACATCGAATGAAAAGCCCAGTTGCTCAAACTCCGCCTTGTCCTTTTCATAGTAGTAAGCTGCAAACTCCCCGGGCTGCTTTCCAGCCTTTTCAGCTGCAGCTACGATTGGAGTTCCATGCTCATCAGTAGCGCACACGAACAGCACATCGTTGCCAGCTAGGCGCAGATAGCGCACGTAGATGTCAGCAGGCAGATAAGTGCTCCTGATATGGCCTAGGTGCAATGGTCCGTTTGCATAAGGAAGCGCACACGTTACCAGGTACTTCTTAGATGTAAGTTCCATCACCCGCAGGCTAACCTTAGGCAGGCCAACCTATTTATTCCTTAGCTTGAGTGCGAACTAAGCAAGCAGTTGCTCGAAGCGCGCATCCCCA
>QMVF01000128.1 GCA_003660965.1 Microcaldota archaeon | reverse complement strand
GTGCTTGCCCAGACCAGCGTACTGCAACAGTTTCTCGTAAACGAACGCGCCGCTGTAACCAATAAAATCGTTCCGCGGGTAGAAGCTTTGAAGCGCTTTGAGCAGAACCTTGTACTTGCTGTTGTGTGTCCTGCAGTTAACATAAACAAAGTCAACAGGGAGGTGTTTCTGCTCTACGAATTCATGCAGCTGATGCAGGACGTGCTTTACCGTTACCGTCTTTCCAGTCCCAACCTTTCCGTAGATGAAGGTGTTGTTGGGCTTCTTGCCCTGCAACGCTGAAGCAAGAGTGCTTGAAATTTCATCAATCTGTTTGTCCCTAAAAGGCAGTTGCTGCGGCAGGTAATGCGGCGTTATGATGTTCCTGTCAAGAAAAACAGTGCTCTTTTCGAGGTGTTGCTGAAAAATATTAGCTTTAAGTGCCTGCATTGAAACCCCCACAGTCTCCCGTAGCTCACGAGTTACACAGAAAAATTTTGCGAAAAATTGGGAGTGTAATAATAAGCGCACTAAAATTAAAATAGATTTTTAATTTCAAAAGCAAACCCTGCTGCTGCAATAACTTTGGTTTCTATACCACGCTTCCAATCGTTATGTATTTGCAGTGGGAATACCATTTAAAAAAATGTTTGTAGGCAGTTTAATATAACCAGAATTTGGGGGTGTAAGAGCGAATGGCTTTTTTGGAGAAAGTGCTTAAAAAAGAGGAAGGAATCGACATAGAGGAGTTTTTGAACACTCTCGATGCAGAGGACGAAACGCTCGACGAGGATGCAGACGCCTTTGTTAAGCCTGTTACGCTCGCAACAGACGCGGACAGTGAGACAGTTGTAAACGAGGCAAAAGCTGGAAATATAGTTCTGCTGAACATCGGTGATTTGAGCAAGAGGAACGCGATAAAGCTCAAGGAACTCGTTACAAAAATAAAGGAGAGCATTGACAGCATTGACGGTGACATTTCAAGGATAAGTCACGACCGTGTCCTGATAACGCCGAGCAAGGTAAAAATTATTAAGAAGAAAGAAGTGCAATAGTTGCGGTAGCAAATGTTCATAAGCAGGCCTGTCTTCCCCATTTCCTTCCAACTAGAGCAGGTTGCCAAGCTTGTTGAAGGGCTACTGCGCAAAAAGAACTGGAAGGATTTCAAGCAAGCGGAACTAAAGCTCGTTCTCACACCATTCTACGTTTTCTACTACGACGCTGGCTTTGAAGAGCAGAAGCAGGGGAAGAGTATTGTAAAGGGAACAAAAAGAGGCCGGGGAGCACTCGACGCCCTGAGCGGCGAAATAAACGAGCAACTAGCGGAGAGTATGCCCAGCAGCAGTGAACTCGTGAAAGAGCTGCCGGACGATTATCCACTTGAAGTGAAGGAACCCGTTTTCTCAGAGTCTGAAGCGAAAAAAATCGCACAGCTCAAAACAGCCGCAATGCTCAAGACAGCGAAAGAGAGTGTGATAATAAGCGACTTCAGGACTATTTACTACCCAATGTGGGTCGCAGGCATAAGCGTTGGCAAACAGAACTACGAGCTGGAGATAAGCGCAATAACGGGAGAAATATTCGGAGAGGAAAAGGTGCCGGAAAGGCAACAGGGGTTTGTGGAGATAACCAAGGAAACACTGCAGGAATTGAAGAAGCCAGGGGCATGGTTGAAGTATGGCAGGGAAGTTGCTGACACAGCGAGGGAAAAACTAAGCGGTGGAGAAAGAGGCGTATGTCCAAAAGCCCTGGGTGGCAAGCTCAACCTTCCAAACATAATGTGGAGACCGGGATTCTGGATAAGTGTGGCACTATTAATTATCCTAATTGCCATCATAATCTTCTAAAATCAGTTACCAAAAGAAACCAAGCAGTTTAGGTCATTGCCCCAGTTGGGGTCAATAGTTTCCTTGACGGGATCCAGTCTGGCCAGGACCTTCTGTGGGTTCCACCAGAAGTCTGCTCTACCACTATCCTGACTTACACAGATGTAGCCCTCTTCAAGAAGCTTTATCACGCTATCAATACTACTAACCCTCAAGTCATAGGACGGGCTGGCAATGGAAATGGGTTTTTGCGCTGCATCCGTTGCACCAACTGGTGAATAAAACATTGTGTCATTGTCGCATGTTTTGTATAGCTTGAGGCCACTGGCTTCAGAAGCATAGAAAACCGACTCAAAGTACAACTGTTCACCATTATCTGCGGGGCTGTAGCTGAAGCCAAAGCTGTGAGGCTGCACTGATGCAGCACAGCTTTCAGCAGGAGCCCTTTCATCCAACCGCCTGTATGGTAGAGCATTTCCACGGAAATCCCTGCATTTCGCTGGGCCATCGCGCATTGTTGAACCGGAACCAGTCCAAGAACTAAGGTAACCAGAGGGGGATTGCACAACCGCACCGTCTGCATCAGTAAGGTAGTAGTAGGCTTCAACCTTGCTGTCCTTTGGGATAAGAGCCATCAGAACAGGGGTCGCAATGGATGGCAAGAATACAAGGCTGCTGTTCTCTGCCTCCTGGGTTATGGACAAAACAACACCCCTGTTGCTAATGTTGAGTGACTGGAAGTCGGTTTTCTTGGCTGTTTCCACTGTCTTTAGACCTGAATCCGATGTTGTTTCAAAGTCGGATTTCACGACAATTGCTTCGTTCTGGTTGTCGAACCGCAGCCCATAGCCCTGCCTATCCCCATCGCCATGAACCCCCAACCAGCCATTAAATGGCAGGTAATAGAACGGATTATACGTCAGTGGGTTCCCTTCCTTTGTCAAATACACATGGATGGTTGACGTCAAATTAACCTGGTTGCCGAGAGTGTAAAAGAACTCGTACTGCCTTGCAGGGTCATCCCATGCAAAGTCAATGTAAACAGAATAGATGCCTGAC
>QMVF01000127.1 GCA_003660965.1 Microcaldota archaeon | reverse complement strand
CATCAGCGCTCCCAGAAGGGCAACTGACAGCAGGATTGAAAGTGCAAACCTCTCCAGATGGGTGAGGTCGCGCTGCTTGAAGAAAAGGAAGCTGAGGCCAAAGCCAGGCAAAAAATAGCCTAGAAGAAATGAGAGAAGTGCGATTGGGATTTCTAAAACCATACCCGCACCTTCAGATTAGCTTGGAAAGCAGTTTGCGCAGCAATCCATAGCCAACTATAACCTGTCTCCAGAAACTTAGAAATATGTAGCCCAGGCTCGGCAGAATCATCTTGCTCATGTACATGCACCGCAAGAATTCGAAGAAAGCAAAGAGAGCGAATGCATATACTGCATAAATCATGGGCTGGTAGAAGGGAGTTACAAGAACTGCGAGCAGGAAGAAGAACCAGTAAACGGGTCCAAGCGGATAGAATATGGCGCGGATGCGCAGCAGGACGGTTCCGGAAGTTATGCTTGAACCCAGCCATTTTGCCTGCTTCCAGAATTCCCTGAGATTTGCTGGCTCTTCATGATATATTTTTGATTTCAGCAGCTGTACTTTCAGGCCTGCTGCACGTACGCGGTTGTAGAGCTCCCTGTCCTCAAAATAATGAAGGCTCTCGTCAAAGCCCCCGAGCTCAAGAAAGACGGAGCGCCTGAAAGCTTCGGGCATCACTATAAGCTCCTTGCTCCACGGCTGTCCGCGCTCCAGATGAAGCAGGCGCACATAATAGCATTTTTCAATGAAGGTCTTTGGAGAGGGCATGGTTGCCTTGAATGCCGCAAGCTTTGCCGATTCGTTGCTGAAGAATTCCTCCACCTCTTTAAGAGCAGATGCTTCAAGCCTCTTGTCTGCATCCAGAAAAAGGATTACATCTGCCTTTGCCTGGCGTGCACCGAGGTTGCGTGCTGCCGAAACTCCTTTCCGCTTTCCCCTTATCAGCCTGAGGCCCTTGTGTTTTTTGGAAAGTTTCCGTACGAGGTCGGGCGTGGAATCAGTGGAATCATCTACCACCAGCACCTCATCCGGCTTTCGGGTTTGCGCATATAGAGATGAGATGCACTCGCCTATGGCGCGCTCTTCGTTGTAAGAAGGAATTATTACTGAAATTCTCATGCCACCACACAGAATATGAATAAAAACATATACAAGCTATTTATAGCATATGGCGTTTTCCTGGAGGGGCAGAAGCGTACTTCTCACTGGAGCCACGGGCATACTCGGCTCATGGATAGCTGTTGAATTGGTGAGAAGAAGGGCTAAAGTGACGGCAGTTGTACGGGATCATGTAGTTGGTTCCAATTTTTACAGAATGGAGCTTGAGCGCAAGATTAAGATCGAGAGAGGGGAGCTTGAGAATCTGAGCTTTTTGAGGCGTGTGATTAACAAGAACAAGGTGAAAGATGTACTGCACGTGGGTGCGCAGGCAATAGTGGGGGCTGCAAACCGCTCACCCCTTCCCACTTTTGAAGCGAATGTAAGGGGCAGCTGGAATGTGCTTGAAGCATGTAGGCTTGCAAAGCAGGTGGAAAGAGTGGTGGTGGCTTCAAGCGACAAGGCATACGGAGAGGGGAGGAAGCTCCCATATACAGAGGAAACGCCGTTGAGGGGCGAGCACCCTTACGATGTCTCAAAATCATGTTCAGATCTCGTAGCAACTGCTTTTTATGAAACCTACGGACTTCCTGTTTGCATAACAAGGTGCGGCAATATTTACGGCGGAGGGGATTTGAACTTCAACAGGATTGTACCTGGAACCATAAGGAGCCTGTTGAAAAAGGAAAGGCCGATTATAAGGAGCGATGGGCAGTATATACGGGATTATTTCTATGTGAAGGATGCGGTTGACGGCTATTTGGTGCTTGCGGAAGCCATGGAGGATGAAGCCCTGCACGGAGAGGCTTTCAACTTCAGCTCAGGCAATCACTTGAAGGTGGTTGAAATCGTTGAGAAGATAAGAAGGCTCATGGGTTTGAGGCTGAAACCGAAAATATTGAATCAGGTATCTGCTGAAATAAGAGAGCAGACGCTTTCTTGTGAGAAGGCGGAGAGAATATTGGGCTGGAAGCCGAAGTATGGGTTGGAAAGGGGGTTGAAGGAAAGCATAAAATGGTACAGAAACTATTTCAGAAATGCTTAGTCAGGAGGCAGTATACCAAACAGCATCTTGTTTGCCTTTTGGTATGAATCCAGAGTGCCTATGTCCAGCCAGTATTTTGGCTTGTAAACATAACCAGCCAATTCGCCCCTTTCTGCAAGCCTTGGGAAAATTGAGGTTTCCACCTTCACTTTTTTATGAGGTATTTTTTCTATTGCCTCGTGCTCCAGAACATAATAGCCAGCATTGGCAAGGGTAGAGGTTATCTTGCCGGTTGGCTTTTCTATGAAGCGTTTAATGCGATCGCCTTCAAGAGATGCAATTCCGAATCGGCTTACATCGCTGCGCGGAACGTTGAACAGGGCTACAGTTCCCTTTGCCTTAATCTTCTTGTGGAAATTAACAAGTGAATTCACATTTATGTTCGTAACATTGTCCCCATAGGCAACCACTACAGGCCCGCGCACCTCCTTTTCAACTGCTATTGAGCGCAGATCGCCTCCCGTATCCCAGCCCAAGGTAGTTACTGGCTCTATTTTGATGCTGTCGCGCGGGGTGTGCTTGAGGTAATTGGTTATGAGTTCCTTCATGTGAGAAACAGCCACGTAGATGGTATCTATTTCCTGGCAGGTTAGAAGGTTGTCTATAACATAAGTTATAACAGGCTTTCCTGCGACTGGAAGAAGAGGTTTGGGTATGGCATAGGTAAGGGGCTTCAGGCGTTCTCCCTTTCCCGCTGCGAGTATAACTGCTTTCATAAAATCACTTTGCGTACCATGCATAAGTGAGTTCAAGGCCTTTTTCAAGCGGAACCTTGGGCTTCCAATTCAGAAGGTT
>QMVF01000126.1 GCA_003660965.1 Microcaldota archaeon | reverse complement strand
TGCTAGGACTGCGATTACAGGTAAGCCCATGGAGATGTCTAATTGCATTTTTCGCGAACCTGTTTTGATGTATGCGAGTAAAAGTGCGATGCAGGTAAACAATAGACTTATTGCTGTTATAATCGGTATATACTGCAGAGGTGCACCCGCAGGCATTGCGGATCCATACCATAGATATGCGTTTAATCCAAGAAGGGAATACACCCAGAAATATAAGGTTACTGATCCAACCCAGCCACTATAAAACGTAAATGCCCCAATGTATGCCTGTGCATCATGAATGAGCGGCGGAATAGAAACCAGCAACAAGGGTGCTATTGCCCAGACTGCACAGCGCATTAATCCCCTTCTTCTTCCTCTGAAAGCATAAATGAGAAGCGCCAGTGCAATTACAAGAGGGTATAGTTTGAATGCAGCTCCTATACCTAGGGAAAGCATAGCATACTCTATTTTATCTCTACTCGCAAGCAAGAGACCAAGGACAGTGAAAAAAACGGGAATGGTGTCCATCTGGCCCAGAGTAACTAAGGTTATCCAGTTGACAATTGCAAGGCCCACTGCATATATAAATGCAACTGTCGCCGCTTCAACCTCGCCTTTCATCTCTCTGGTGTAGATGAACAAAAGAATGGTGGTTGCCTCAAATGCTAAGAATGGAAGAAGCCTTATGAGATATGCAAATGCAATCTGCTCTAATGAAAATGCATCAACTAGTTTGTAAGTCAGCTCGCAAATTATGAGCCAAGGCAAGGGGAATGCAAAATAGCCACCAGCAAAAACCCCGGGAGTTGCACTTTCAATTCTGTAAACATTAAGAATTCCCTGCTCATGCGCAATTCTGCCCGATTCATACCAAAGTCCAATATCATAAGACCATCCCCCACCAATCCAAACATATAGCGCTACTGGAAGCAACATGCTCAGAGCTAAAACAAGGGCAACTGCTTTTCTCATATACCTCAGCAAAATCTGAGTGCTAGCTATTTTAAAGCATATCCAACCAAATAAGTGGACAGTGGGCTCGTAGCGAAACGGTATCGCGCCTGTATGGCATGCAGGAGACTGCGGGTTCGAACCTTTTTCTTTCTTGGAAGAAAGAAAAATGTTCACGAAAAAGAAAGAACGAAATTGCGAAAATCCCGCCGAGTCCACACGGGCCTGTAGTCGAATAACCTTTCTTTTCTTGTAAGAAAAGAAACGTTAACGAAAGAAAAGAACGGTTAGACACTGGTAAGACGTCACCCTGACAGCCCTTTTACTCACTTCGCTCGCAAAAGCGCTGGCGGAAAAGTATGAAGGGTCAGATCGGTGAAGACTCGGAGTTCGATTCTCCGCGGGCCCATTCTCGTATTTTTAAGCTTTTCAGAAGAGTTCTCATCATGCTTTCGCTCTACGTGACTTTTCCAGATGAGAAGAGCGCAACGAGAATAGCGCGTGCACTCGTGAAGGAAGACCTAATAGCATGTGCAAACCTCTTCCCTATAAAATCGATTTACAAGTGGAAGGATAAGGTGAATGAGGAGCGCGAGTGGGCTATGATTGGCAAGTGTGCTAAGAGCAAGCTCAAGAAGGCGGAGCGGCTCATACTGCAACTTCACTCTTATGATGTACCCTGCATAGTCTGGCATGATGAGAAGGCTACTTCAAAATATTCGAAGTGGGTTGGATGAGCGAGAGGTTCGATGATCTTACAATTGTAATACCAACACTGAACGAAGAGGCCAACATCGGGCAATTGATAGAAAAACTGCTTTCTTTATACGTAAAAGCAACCATTTTGGTGGTGGATGATGCTTCTGAAGATCGAACTGCAGAGTTTGTGGATGCGATTTCAAAAAAACAGAAGAATGTGAAGCTGATTTCCCGTAAGGGTAAGCAAAGGGGGCTGAGTGCGAGCATAATTGATGGTTTGAAGAGTGCGAGAACTGAGTTTGTAGTGGTAATGGACGGGGATGGGCAGCATCCTGCTGGAACTGTTTTTGATCTGGTGCACATGCTTCGAAAAGGTTGTATAATAGCAGTGGCATGCAGAAGCTCTGTTCCTGACTGGGCATTTCATAGGCGCATCATGAGCTTAGGTGCGGACCTGCTTGGAAGGCTCCGGCTGCTCACGGGCAATTCACCCGCCTGCTCCGACCTTCTTTCCGGTTTTTTCGGTGTCGAGCGAGATTTTGCGCTTGAAATTTACGAGAAGAACGAGAAACGGTTTGTTGGTGAGGGCTACAAGTTCCTGTTCGATCTCCTCAAATGCTCTCCCAAGAGCACAAAGGTTTGCGAGATTGACTACATTTTCGCTTCAAGAAAAAGAGGAGCTTCGAAAATAGGTTCAAGGCAGTGCCTTGCATTCCTGAAATCAATTCTGAGCTAAACGGTCTTTGCGCTCATATACCAGAACTTCACTATGCTCCCCAATCTGAGCATAGTTATCGTCAATGAAGCTCATAACACTCTGGAAGTTCTCACTATCTTTCACCAGCTGAAAATCTTCATGCTGGTCCCAGAAGCTACTCTTGTCATTCACTATAATATATTCAGGCCTTCTTTCCGCAAGCTTCAGAATTATCTCCTCATAAAATACCTGCCTCTTGCCTCCAGCATAACCATAGGGAGATATGAACGGAAAGCGCGTTATCGGATCCTTATCGAATATGTAATAAAGCTGGGGCTCTGTCATTACCACGTAGAATTCAGCCCCGCCCGCAAGCTGTTCACCAATAACGCCTTTCAAATATTCAACATCCTTCCCATCAACAATTCCCAAATATGCAGTCCTGTATAACCTCCTTTCACCCAGATTCTGGCATGAGCCTATCAGCAGGCTTATGAAAAATATGGCAAGCAGTACGAATCTTACATACTTCCAGAACGGAGCCCTTATTCTGTTTATCAACTTTAATTCCCTGAAAGCATCATAGATGCCTGCACAGGCAAGCAG
>QMVF01000125.1 GCA_003660965.1 Microcaldota archaeon | reverse complement strand
TGGCGATTCAGTCAAGCTGAAGCTTCCTGAGCTGAAGGTTGAAAAGGTGTTGAAGCTAGAGCCCGGTGCAACCTGCCTCGTTGTAAAGGGAAAGCATGCGGGAAAGAAGGTAAAGCTTAAGGAAATCAGACAAGGTTCAGAATCAATAGCGCCTCGGGCGGCTCTTGAGGATAATGGACAAGAGATACTCACCTTGGCAAGCTACCTGTTCGTAGTTGGTGACGAGATATGAGTGAGGCAAAGAATCCGATGCGGGATTTAACAATCGACAAGGTCACGCTGAACGTAGGCGTGGGTGCTTCGGGCCAGCAGCTGGAGAATGCGAAGATGCTACTTAAGCGCCTTACCAACAGAACCCCCACAACAACCCATTCCCGCAGCAGAAATCCGGTTTTCAGGCTAAAGAAGGGGGAGGCAATTGGTACCAAAGTTACTTTGAGGGATTCAGATGCATCGGAATTCCTTAGCCGGGCATTTGATTCGGTGGGCCACCGCCTTTCAAGCCGCGCATTCGACAGGAACGGTAATTTCTCGTTCGGAATTCGCGAGTACATAGACTTCCCCGGAATCAAGTACGATCCACAGATTGGAATGATGGGCTTTGACGTTTGCGTAACCCTTAAGCGAAAGGGAGGTGCCCGAGTTGCCCGAAGGAGGAGGGCAAATGCAAAACCTCGCAAGAGCTACAGGATTGCAAAGCAGGAGGCTATGGATTACATAAAGAACGCATTCAATGTTGAACTGGTGTGATGGTATGGCTGAAGAAAAAAAGTCTAAAAAGAAAAAAGTATCGAATAAGTTCCTTTCCAAGTACAAGGGAAGAGGCTATAGAAAGTGCAGGTTCTGCGGAAGTGCGCGAGGCTTGGTAAGGCGCTATGGGCTGAACATATGCAGGCGCTGCTTCCGCGAGATAGGTGAGGAGATAGGTTTCAGGAAGTATTAGGTGATATGAATGGTCAACGATCCACTGGCAGACGCTCTCAATGTAATAAGAACAAATGAAATAGCCGGAAAGCCAGAATGCCTAATCCGGCCTGCAAGCAGGCTGATTCGAGAGGTGCTTCTCATTCTGCAGAAGCAGGGCTACATAGGGGACTTTGAATTCGTGGACAATGGAACCAGCGGCCTTTTCAAGGTGAATTTGATTGGAAAGATAAATTCATGCGGTGCGATCAAGCCCCGCTTTGCAGTGAAGAAATGTGAATGGAACAAGTGGGAGCAGCGCTATATTCCCAGCAAGGACTTTGGCCTGCTCATAGTTTCAACCCCCAAGGGCATACTTACAAACAGGGAGGCAAAGGAGAAGAATTCCGGAGGAAGGCTGATTGCTTATGTCTACTAGCATAAAAATGCCGGAAGGTGTGAAGGCCCAGGTAGAGGGCACGGAGTTAGTGGTTAGTGGAAAGGCTGGCTCGGTACGCAGGCCATTCGATCCGCGCAAACTTTCAGTTGAGGTAAAAGGAGATGAGGTGGTTTTGAGCGGAAAGAGCACTTCGCTTCTAAATGCCTATGCTTCCCACGTGCGCAATATGGCAAAAGGGGCGAGCGAGGGCTATTCAGTAAACATGCAGGTGGTACATTCCCACTTCCCAATTTCAGTCGAGGCAAAGGGAAATCAGATATTTATAAAAAATTTCATCGGAGAGAAGAAGCCCCGCATAGCATCCATAGTGGGCTCAACCAAGGTCGCACCAAAGGGCCAGACAGTCATAATAAGCGGGCCAAGCAAGGAGGACGTGGGCCAGACGGTTTCAAACATAAGATCAGCATTGAGAATAGGGAAGCGGGATTCGAGAATATTCCAGGATGGATTGTATGTGGTTGAGAGTTGATTGAATGGTTAAGAAAAAGAAGAAGCCAACCTTTGCTCGCATGAACTACAGCAGGCCTTCGCGCTCGCGCGTAAGCGCATCATGGAGAAGGCCCAGAGGCCATGACAACAAGCAGAAGGTTGGTAAGAAGTTCACTCCGGCTTGCCCTGCAATTGGCTACAGACAACCGCGCTCAATAAGAGGAATGCACCCGAGCGGTACAAGGCCTGTGCTGGTTAGGAATATTAAGCAGGCTATGAATGCAAAGGGTGCTATAATACTTGCAGCAGGCCTTGGAAAGAAGAAACGGGAGGCAGTTCTCAAGATTGCAAAGCAGAAGAATATTAAGGTGATTAATAAATGAGCGTAAAAACGACAAAGCGATTGGCAGCCGACATATTGAAGGTGGGCGTGAAGCGCATCCGCATTGTGCCTAGTGAGCAGAAGGCTGCAAAGGAAGCGCTTACTCGCGATGATGTACGGGGCCTTATAAAGCGCGGAGCAATTTATGCAGAGCCCCTACAGGGAGTTTCCCGAAGAAGGGGAAGGGAAAGGGCCCGCCAGCGTTCGCTGGGAAGGCGAAGAGGTAAGGGAAAAAGAAAGGGAGGCAAGTATTCAAGATTACCCCGCAAGAGGCAGTGGATTATGAGAGTACGCGCTCAAAGAAAATTGCTGCGCAAACTTCTTGATGAAGGGAGGATTGATCATGCAACATACAGGCGCACATACAGCATGGTTAAGGGGGGCGCATTCAAGGGAAGGCTTACCATGGTGACCCAGCTCTCTGAAGCGGGTTTGCTTAAGAGTAAAGGAGGTAAATCGTAATGGCAAAGGCCACTGGACCTATATACAAGGTGAAATTCAGGCGAAGGCGCGAGAACAAGACAGATTATAAACGGAGGTTTGCGCTTCTCAAGTCAGGTAAGGTGCGCCTAGTTGTAAGAAGGAGCAACCGGAATGTTATAGTGCACTTCGTTCAGCATGATGAAAAGGGAGACAAGACTTTGTGCTTTGTGAATTCAAAGGCGCTTTCAAAGTTCAGCTGGAATCCAAAGAGAAATCTGCCCACAGCATATCTTACGGGCCTGCTTGCAGGAAAGCTTGCTTTGAAGGCAGGGGTGAAGGATGC
>QMVF01000124.1 GCA_003660965.1 Microcaldota archaeon | reverse complement strand
TGCTCGTCTTTCACAACCTCATCAAGTACAATCTGCTTGGCCTGCTCAAAATCAACAGGGCCGCTGACTCCAGGCACCTCTCTTTTTTGAGGCGCACTCTCCACTGCCTGCTCAAGCGCCTGCTTCATGCCACTCATCTGGCCGCCTTCTGAAAGCAGTTGCTGCTACTCCTCACAAGTATCAATGCCTTGCGCATATTGCGGGTAATCGGACTTGAATGCGCTCAGCGCATCCAGCGCATCATCAACTGCGTCAGCAGCTTCGCTTGCCCTGCCTGCAGCCCTTTCCAAACCCTCCGCATCCTCGGACTCAGGCTTTGCAACATCAGAAGCATCATAAACTTCCTTCCTTGCATCAATTTCCTTTAGCCTGTAATCAGCAAAAGCTTCGAAAGCCGCTTTCTCCTCGCCAGTAAGCCTAGCTCCTTGCTCATTCTTAACAGCCTCAACCTCTGCTGCATACTGCTCCAATTCACTCGTAGTCTCAGCCTTCTTAAAGTTCTCCTCAACCAGTTGCAGTGCAGTCATTGCATCATTAAATCCATACGTTGGCTGCCCTCCTCCCATTAATTCATCAAGCTGTGGACAGCCAAATAGTAATAAAGAGAAAAGTAGAAGCGCAACTGAAATCTCCCACACGCGCATTGACGAGGTAATAGTTCTGAATCTTTTATAATACTTATTCCTGAAATAAAACCATGGTAAAAAAGCGGAAAGGCTCGGAGCCGGCAGCTAGCAGTAAAGGAGGCATTAAGATTGCCTTCTCATCCGTGGGCAAGGACTTCCATCTGGAAGTGCGGGGAGGAAAGTTAGACGAGTGCGAGAGAACTTTTGAAAGGCTCTTCAGGAAGGTGAGGGGTGGGAGCAAGGGAGAAGAAACGCATTACGGCTAGTGCTCTTCGGATGTCGATGCCGAATCTAGCTGGCTTCTCATGTCTGCTACTTTTTTTCAAGTGTTTCAAGCCCGCGTTTCTGTGTCAGTGAGCTATATACTCTAAAGCAAAGTCCAAAATCTATGTCTTTTGGGCGTGCCTGCAGAAGGACCCTCTCTATTGTTTGAGAGGTCCACGCCGAAAAATCCCTTTTCATTAATTCTGACCTTTTCTTATATTCTTCTGAAATTATCACCACAGCCCTTCTTCGTTCAGGCTTCTCATCCTCATAGCTCCCAATCGCATCCATTAGGGTTGTGTAAATGATAGGCATTCTTTCGAACGGCGTATCTCCTCCTGCCTTAATTTCTGAGATTTTCATTATACTCAGGGCTCCAGCAGCATTAGCATCATGTCCTTCGGCCTGATAGCTTTTTTCAAGGCCCCAAACTGCATGCTCCATTAAATATTCATTTTCAATATTTTCCCCTTTAAGTGCAAGCTCTGCAATATATTTGCGTGCCTCCTCTCTATTGCCTTTTCTAGAACTAGCTACATGGATAAGCTTTTCAAGAGCATGCCATAACTTCTCATTATTGCATTTCTCCAAGTTCTCAGGGGCTACCTGGTACCATCGACTAACATTGTTTGGGTTGAGCCAGTCGTGTCTTGGATGAGTAGTAGAATATTTGTGCATCAGCTTCTCGTGTAATGGTCGGAGAAACTTTATTCTAAGCTGAAGCAGACATACGAGAAAAATATATGTCATTTCAGCCTTATTAAACTTTGGTTGCTCAGCTGGCAAAATTAGGAACCCATTCAGGTTCATCAGGAGGATCAGATGACAACAGCTCCCTCCACTTTTCATCTGTAAGCCTATCACTCATTGGGTGCTTGAACTCATAATAGCTCAGCACAGGGCCTGCACCAATCAGTATTCTGCCATCCGGAACTTTGTAGGCAACTACGATGAACTTAACGTAACCAGTCCCTTCCTCCAAAACAGCCCCTGAATTCATATCCGTATGAACGTCTGCTATAATCGTAGTTTTCTTGGCCTTATCATCAACCTCGGCTATTACATCATTCAATTCCTCGCCGAAATACTTGATAAAGTCATAATCCTCCTCTGTCAACTCCTGATTTTCCAGTTCCTTTTCAGAAATCTCAACAAGCCGCTCCAATATTTCTTCCAGAGCCTCCAGCCTGTATTTTGACGTACTGTCCAGCACCTCCATTTCCGTCAAGCCCTCATTAGTCATTCTAGTCAGAGCAAGCAGCCTGTTGTAAAATTCAGGCACTGGCTCCACATAGCCCACAACCGGTTTCTGAGGTGGAGGTGCACTGGTTGCATACTCTGTGTAAGACTGCTTTGCATAAAGAATCGTATCATGCCTCAATTGTGCCCATGAGGCCAGGGCAGCCGTTAATTCTTTATCCTGCCATGCCTGGGTCTGCATAAATGTAGGATAGCCAGGGCCAAACTCCTTAAGCAAGGCTTTCAGAGAGTAAAGCCAGCTCCAGTAAAGGTTCTTGTTCCATTCAGCTGCGTCAAATGCATTGAATTCTGCTTGCAGTTCATTGAACGCATCATCATAACCATTATATTCCAAATCACCCAATTCCTCCAACAGCTCCTTGGCCCTTTCAGAGCCAAGAATGGCCATTGCATCAAGCCCTCTTGGGAATGCCCTCAAGCCTGCAAACATCGTGAACGGCTGTTCGGTGCCAAGATAGTTAAAGGCAACAAGATTGGAAAAGACGTAGGAATCAGGTATAAAGCGCTGGCCCATCAAACGCATCCCCTTGGTCTTGTCCAAGCACTCATCAAGCATTTCAGGGGTGAATGGCGGATCAAATTCGCAAGCACCTGTCCCGCCGTAAATTTTGGGCGGCTGGAACTGTGCAAGCTCCATCTTCATCAAATCAATATTCTCATCTGTCAGTTCATACGGGTCAAAAGTTCCTGCAAATACTGCATCCAATGCTTCAATGTACTTATATGGGCCAAGATCATCAGAAAGGCCTACATAAAATGCCGTAACAGAATAGATTCTGTCCCACTTCTCCCGCAG
>QMVF01000123.1 GCA_003660965.1 Microcaldota archaeon | reverse complement strand
ATTTTAAAGAGTTTGCTAGTGGAGTGAACAAGGCTATTGAACTTATTTATCGTATAAGTAATGAGCAGCAAGATCAAAAAGCAAAGTATAAGCGGATTCCAAAAGATGAGATAAAAAAGGCAGTTTGCAGTGATTGTAAGGAAAAGAAAGAACTCGTTTTTTCTAAAGGAAAGAAAAAAATATGTAGTAAATGTTATTACACCATTTTTGGGAGCAATGCAATCAGAAAGCAAATTTATCCAACAAAAAATCGAAAAGTTAATGATAACACTAAATGTCTAAAAAATTATGCTAGGCTCACAAAAACCGAGTTTTCTGCAGCGCTTTACACTGCCAACTCCCAAATAAAAAGCTTAGCGCAGCAGAGAAGAAAACTACGACGTAATATTTGGATTAAAAAGAAGCAGCTTGAAGATTGGAAAGAATTGTTAGAAGACAAATCAAAAAGAATTGAAAAACCATTAGAGGAGGGAGAGCGAGTAAGACGTTTTTGTCATATAAAGAATAAGGATAGTAAATGGGAAAGGTATTACACCATTAGAGAAATCGAGAAACGGATTTCCAGATTAGAAAAATCAATTGAAAAACTGGGAAAGCGTAATCTTTCAATTCCGCAATTTAAAGGAAATTCTGTAATGCTTTGGAAAAACTGTTGTGACCTATCCAAAGTGAAAGATGGGACCTTCAAAGTAAAGCTTTACAAAGATTGGTTTGATTTCAATATATTGGGAGAATATCAAAATGAAGTTCTTTCTGATTGTCTTGTTTTAGATAAGTATTCAAGCATATACTACAAAGATGGCGAATATTATCTGAACTTCCCAGTTTATAAAAAAGTTGAACTTCCTGAGCCAACAGCCAAATTCTCTGTCTTAAGCATCGATCGAGGAATAAACAAAATGGTTGTTTATTTGGAATTGCGTGGCACCAAGTCCAAGCCTTCAAACGTTCACTTTGAAAGTGGTGGCAAAATAAATTTTGAAAAATTCAAATACCAAAAGCTGAGGACAAAAATGTTCGGGAAAAAGCATGGTTATAAGAAATCAAGAAAATTTGGAAATATTGTCTTGAAATTTTCTGATTATATTGCGCATAATCTTTCTAGACAGATTGTTGACCAAGCAAAAGGCAAAAAAGACTTTGCAATTGTTCTGGAAGACTTGGAAGGAATAAAATCAGAGAAAAAAGCAGCAACTGGGAAAGCGGCTTTAACAAGAAAGATAAGATACAAGTTAAGTCTTGGAAGCTATAGAAAACTTCAAACTTATTTGGCCTACAAGGCCCTCGAAGAAGAGATTCCTGTCGTTTTGGTTGAAGCGAAAGGCACATCGATGAAATGTAACAAATGTGGAGCACAAGGAAAAAGACCAACTCAAGGACAATTTGTTTGTCCAAAATGTGGCTATCAGGTTAACGCTGACTTTAATGGCGCTATGAACATAGGTAAAAAGTTTTATGACGAAATCAAAGATAAACCTTTAAATTTTGATGAAAAACAAAAGGTTTTTAAATTTCAGAGTACATGATAATTATGTCTGATTGGTTTGCTTTTAAACCAATCAATAGAGCTTATGCTTATTAGTTTTGACTAATAAGATGGTGCAGTGCTATATGCGTGCATCATGGCCGTTGTTGCGGCGGAGTTAAAGGCTCAATAAAGGCACTTGCTGCCTTTGAGAGGAAATAAGCGAAGATTGAGCTTGCTCAGTGCGCTTATTTTTGAAGGGCTAATCTTTTGTTCTATTTCAGAAGGCTCTGCAGGTATTTATAAAGCACTCTGCATTTATGTGACTTGCCAATGGAGCTATTGAAAATAACCAATTTTCAAGCTTTTTATGCCAAAAGAGGCAAAAATGGGCGCCATTGCAGAGCTTGAAATCATAGAACAAGGAATGCAACGCTATGGTGGCGTGAAGGAGTTCGTTGTTGTTGGGAGAAGCGCTGGCATGAAGACTAGGGCTAGTGTCCTTGACCCGACCTGGTACAACGCCAGCTGGGATTATCGAAAAAAAATCACGCTGAAGACATCAGACATCAACTTGTCGGGTGACGTGGCAAGCGACCACGTGGTAAGAATAGACCAGAACAGCAATGACGTTGGAGACTTTTGGGCTCATGTCAATTCAGATGGCAGCGATGTGAGATTCGTTGCGGCTGACGATTCGACACCGCTGGACTTCTATTTCCAGGACTGGAATTATTCAGAGAAGAGGATGGTGGCTTGGGTGAAGGTTGAGGACACTTTCACGCAGGCAAGCGATGTCTATATCTATCTGTACTATGGGAGTAGTTCGGCGAGCGACGCGCAGGACGTGGACGCGGTTCTATCAGGCAGTTACGAGGCAGTGTACCACTACGATTTCAACGGCAGCTATGACCATGCGAAAGACGAGCTTGGGGACTTCAACGCGCTGGCTGACAGGTTCGCCTGGGATTTCGCTGACAAGCGTGCAGGGCTGTCGGCGATAGACATTGACGCCAATAGCGCTAGGAGCCTAAGGCAGGCTACGCTTCTTGACACGATGCCGGCCGGGCTTGCGTTCGAACTGTGGTTTAGACCTGATTCAACTATTGACAGTGGCCTTGCGTCCAACGCGAGGCTTTTCGCAAGGCTGGGAAAAGCAAGCCCTGAGGACCTGCTGTCAGTATATTTTCTGTCTGGCGATGGCAGGGTCAGGGCTTATGCAGAGGCGGTTGGAACAGTGAAGCAGATTGAGTCCGTGACGTCGTCTTGGTCTGGGGGAAACTGGCATCACTTATTGTTCAGCTGGGACACGTCTAGGGGAATACAGTTGTTCGTGAATGGAAAGCTGGAGAAGGATGATGCAACCGCGACAACGATGATGGCAAGCGACCCTGGCCAGAGCGATTTCTATATGTTCGCTGACTATGATGGGACAACGAAGTTTGACGGGGTTGGCGACGAGTTCAAGGTCTTCAAGAAGGGTCTCTCGTATGACGAGGTCAAGATAGTATACGCT
>QMVF01000122.1 GCA_003660965.1 Microcaldota archaeon | reverse complement strand
GCATCTACAAGCGCAAAGCGCTCAAGCGCAGCCTCCCATGCCTCGTTGAGAGTAATCAGGCTCTTGTCAAACATCTCGAACATATAAAGCGGAACGCGAACGTACTGGTACTTCTTCTCCTCGTCCTCGCGCCCAGCTTTGGCTCCCTTCTTTTGCCCCTGGCTGCGCTTGAACTCCGTTCCTTTTTTCAATTCATCTCCTTTCTTTTCGCCCCCCATAACGCCACGATTAAACCGCACCTTTCCCGCAATAAATAGCCTTGGTTTACTCCGAATCAACCAAAAGTTTATAATTTTTCAAGCCCTGAATAGAAGCGGATGAGACTTCTGCCGGATGCAATGCCCCTTAGCGGCCGAGAGCTAAGAGATTCCATACTATCTATTCTTGCACGCGACTGGCCCCTGAGCGCACGCGAAGTTTACTCACAAGTCAGGAAAACCCACAAGCTGTCAGTAACTTACCAGGGAGTTCACAAATCCCTGCGCCAGATGGTATCTGAAGGAGTTCTTCTTGCTGAAGACGGCAAATATTTAGTCAACGTGAAGTGGGCGCGCCAGATGGCAGACTTCGGGAACAAGATTGCAACTACTTATGCTTCAAAAGCTGCCAAAACCTACTTGGAAGTGGGCGTGGGCAGCTCCGTAGAACGCGATGCATTCCAGGCAGGCAAGGAGGCTGCTACAAAAGCATTGAAGCAGTTGAAGCACGAGAAGCCATTACAATTGGTACTGGTCTTCTCCTCGAGCATCTACGATGTAGCTTACGAAAAGCTCCTTGCAGGCGTGCGCGCAGTCACTAAGAAAGCACCGCTTGCAGGCTGCTCTACATTCGGTGAGATTGCGAACAGGCCGCTTGCAAAAAGCGTTGCAGTCATGCTCTTCGCAGCCGACAAGGAGAACTTCTCAGCCCAGATCATCTGCCTGCCCATAAAGCCCGAGCAGTACGAAACGGGTGATTTCAAGAAGACTGCTGCTGAGCTTGAGAGGCAGATTAAGCAGGGAGGCAGGACGCCTGAGTTTGGAATCCTGCTAACTCCTGGCTACATGCTCTTCCACAACCTCGAAACAATCACGCCCGCACTAATGGAACAGCTAATAGTGAAAACCAAGCTGCCCTTTCCATTAGTCGGCGGATTGGCTGGAGATGACTGGCACTTAGAGCGCACTCCTCTGTTCTGCGAAGGCAAGGCCTATGAAGAACACATACTTCTAGTTGCAATACGCACAAAACTAAAGTTCGGAATCGCGTGGAAGCATGGCTATTCACCAGTAAGTTCAAACAAATTCAAAATACGCATGGATGCAGAGGGCTTCATCACTGAAATGGCGAAAGTCGAAAAGGGCAAGCCGGGCAAATGGAGGCCATGCACAGAAGTTTACATGAAAGAAACTGGGATATCTTCTAAGGAGCTAAAAGAAATCACGCCTTTCCTAAAGGAAGTGATCACACAGAACAAGGCGCTTCCGATGAAGCGCGTGAGCAACAACCTCCTCTCATTCCCATATGATGTAAAAGGAACCGCAATCAGATTTCAAAAAATGGTTTCAGATGGAGATGTGATTCAGGTTATGCGCACAACCGCAGACCAGCTCGAGTCCACAAGCCCCGCAGCCCTACAGGAGGCATTCGATAAAGCCGGAATTCAGGCTCCTGCAGGCGCGCTCTTCTTCATTTGCGCTGCCTTCGAGTGCATACTTTCAAACCAGCACCGGAATGAGATAGCAGCAATGCGCAAGGGCAAGTATAAATCACTCCCTATGGCTGGTTTCTACAGCGGAGGCGAAATCTGGTCGTTCCACCAGCCACAGGCAAGCGGCACGACGCTGGCAGTTGCCTTCGGAAACGAGCTTAGGTGAATATGATGAAACCCCAACCTCTACTTTCTCCTTTCAGCTCGTCTAGGGGCAACGTTAGGGATTTGATAATTGAGGTTTTGAGCCGCGCATGGCCTCTAAACGGAAGGGAAATCTACAGGGCTATGAAACGTGATCTGCCAACCAAAGTAACGTATCAGGGAGTACACAAGGCTCTGAAACAACTGCTTGAGGAAGGCATGGTGGTTCAGGAGGATAGAAAGTACAAGCTCAACATGAACTGGGCTCGAGAAATGAAGAAGTTCGGGTGGGTGTTAAAATGAAAACCGAAACCAAACTGCCTTTCAAATCAACTTCTAAACCCAGCATAAAGGACATCATAATCCAAACCCTGAGCGAAGAATGGCCCCTAACCGCAAAGCAGATTTACTCAAAAATACGCCGAAAAACGCCAACTTCAATAACTTATCAGGGAGTACACAAGGCAGTAAAACAGCTCGAGGAAAGCGGAGTGCTCAAGGTAGAGGAAAACAAGTACAAAGTCGATCTGGATTGGCTCAAAAGCATACGCTCGTTCTCTGAACTAGTACACCGCAAATACGCGCATAAAGTTTCACCCGACTCCAGTCCAGACAGGATGAGCTTTGTTTTTGATACTGTAGCAGAAGCGGAGGACTTCCTGATCGATCTGGCACTTCAATTCGAGCCGAAGCCCGACAGCAAGCTTTACCTGTGCTGGGTGCATTTCTGGATACCTCTTTTCCTCAACCGCAAGACTTACAAGAAGATGCTAGAGCTACTCCAAAGAATCCCTTCATACGGTGTAACTCCTTCAGATACGCCTATTGATAGGTGGTGTTCTGATTACTGGAGCAGCCACGGTCTAACCAACAAGAAGCTCGGAGTTGACATCAAGACCGACTGTTCTTTCTTGGTATTGGATGATATGGTCATCCAGATATACTATCCACACGAAATAATCAGGGAAGTAGATCTCTCTTTCAGCAAGGCCAAAACAATCCAGGAACTTGACCCAGACCGCTTCTTCGAGAGGGTTTTTGAGAAGAAGACAAAAATACCGATAGTAGTTTCTAAGAACCCTGCGCTGGCGGAGCATTTAAAAGACAAAATTCTTGCTTCTTTTAATTCTCCCTTATCTAAGAGGCCTTCGTAAACTCTTACTATACCAATTC
>QMVF01000121.1 GCA_003660965.1 Microcaldota archaeon | reverse complement strand
GTTCCTTAAGAGGAATTGAGCTGCTTTCTTCTTTTGATTTATTTTAATTCGCAGGTAGCGGAAGCGCTGTTTATAGAAACAGGTTGAAAAGATAGCCGAGCACAAGGATCTGAGGTACTGTTATTACTGGTAACCAGAGGGCTCATCAGCTCCCCCAGTTTCATAATTATCATTTGCAGTACAGCCTAGGAAGAAAAGGCAAAGGAGCGCAAGATATGCAATTCTGCGCATATATGATTGTGCGCGGGCATGCTTTAAATAAACAACTTCATTATATGAATGGGTTATGGAATGAACATACCAATAATGCTAGGAACTGCAAGGCAAGGGAGGCAGTCTGAAAAGGCTGCAAAAGAATTTTACAGGGTTGAGGAGCACCATCAGAAGTATTTGGGGGGGAACGGCTTTTGCCATATGATGGGTGAATAAAATGGATAGGAAACAAAAAGGGTTAATTGCGGGTATGTTTGTGTTATTCTTGGCAGGAAGTTCGTCTGCCGAGATACTAAACCAATGTAAGAATATAACGCAGGCAGGTACGTATGTACTGGAGAGCGATTTAGAAATTCATCCTTCGAGCATAAACGAGGTGTGCTTTAGGGTAAAGGCAGCAGATGTTTGGATTGATTGTCAAGGACATGCAATATATTATCCACCAGGCATTGGAAAACCTGCCTGGAAGTGGAAGGGAATTGCAGTTCATGTATTAAATGCAAAAAGAGTAGGAGTTCGCAACTGCAGATTCGGCTATCTGAGCCAAGGTATAGCCGCATACGAGTCTGATTATGGGGTTTATGTTAGTAATTCATATCTTACCCGTCTTGATTTTACAAGTAAGAACAGCGACTACATTACGCTTGCCAGCTCCCTGTTCAAAACCATACAATTCCACCATTCACATAATGCCAGGGTTAGCGATATGCGGGGATTTGGAAACTCTTGGTTCAAATCATTGGACTCGGACGGCCATGCGGCGAACAGCTATGTTAAGAAAGTGAAAATCGGGAATAGCAGCTGGACTCTTGAAAACGTTTTCTTTGAAGAGTACGAGGAATGGTGAGGAGAGCTATTCTAGCTTCCCTTGCACATGTGGTCGTTTATTAAAGCAGTAAGCTCCTGGATGTGCTCCTCCTTATATATTCCCTATCTTCGAGCAGTAGTTGGAGGATTTGAATCAAAAACCATATATAAACTGGCATGAGATGAATATGCATGAAATTCTACTTTTTTGCAAAGGCGCTTGAACAGATGGCAGATACGGAAAGCAGAAATGAAATGACGGATATTCTGGCAGGGGTTCTAAAAAAAGCAAGCCCTAAGGAGGCTAGAATAATTGCCTATCTGCTTCAGGGGGAAATCGGGCCCCAGTTCAAAAAGCTGAAGCTCAACATTGCCGAAAACTTTTGTTCAGAAGCAATGGCAAAGGCATTTGGCAAAAAAAAGAAGAGCATAAAGGAAAATTATGGAAAAGCAGGGGATTTGGGAGATGTTGCAAGGAAGCTGAGCAAAAAGGAGAAGCATACACTGGAATTGAAGCAAGCATATTCTGAATTGAAGAGCATAGCCGAAAGTTCTGGAGCGGGCTCTCATCAGGAGAAGCTGGAGAGGCTTGCTTCACTCCTAAAAAAGGCAGCTCCTCTGGAAGCAAAATATTTGGCTAGGATGGTTGTTGGTGATTTGAGGGTGGGTGCTAGCACCTATACGTTTCTTGATGCGCTTTCACTAGCCAAAACCGGAAAGGGTGAGTTCAGGGAGGAGTTGGAGAGGCAGTATAACAACTCATCTGACTTGGGACTAGTTGCAGAGGAATTCATGAAAAAAGGGAAGGATGCGTTTGAGGCGTCGGTTATACAGCTGTATTCGCCCCTAAGACCTCAGCTGGCGCAAAGGGCATCCTCGGCTGACGAAATACTTGAGAGCATGAAGAAGGCTGCAATAGAGCCCAAGTACGATGGCTTTCGCGTGCAGCTTCACTGCAAGGGAAAGAAGGTAAAGTTGTATTCGCGCAATCTCAAGGAAACCACGGACATGTTCCCTGAAATAGTGAAGGCTGCCAGGAAGCAGATAAAGGAGGAGGCAATAATAGATGGCGAGGCGCTGGCATATGATGAGAATACGGAATCATTCTATCCGTTTCAGATAACTATACAGAGAAAGCGCAAGTACGGGGTGGAGGAAAAGATGAAGGAGCTTCCCCTGCGTATGTTTGCATTCGATTTGCTTTACAAGAAGGGCAAAAGCCTTATGCAGCTACCTTACAGGAAAAGGAAGGAGGAGCTCAAGAGAATCATAAAAAAAGGGAAAACCATAGAGGTTGCAGAGGAGACCATTACCGGAAAGAGCGCGGAAATAAAGGAGCTTTTTGAAAAGTACCTTGACAGGGATTTGGAAGGGCTGATGGCAAAGGACCCGAATTCTCATTATATAGCAGGCGCAAGAAAGCATGCCTGGCTTAAGCTGAAGCAGAGCTATAGGGGAAAGCTTGCGGATACGGTGGATGTGGTGATACTAGGCTATCTGCGGGGAAAGGGAAAGCGGGCTAAACTGGGAATTGGCGCTTTGATTGGGGGGGTTTACAACGAGAGGGAAGACGGGTTTGAAACCATAGCCAAAATAGGCTCTGGACTTAGTGAAAAGCAGACCAAGAAGCTGAAGAAGATGCTGGATAAGATAAGGCTGAAGAAGAAGCCCAAGAAGGTGAAGAGCAAGCTGGATGCAGATGTGTGGGTGAAGGCAAAATATGTTATAGAGGTCACGGCTGACCAGATCACCCGCTCGCCAACCCACACCTGTGCTTCAGAAAAGGGAAAGGGGCTTTCCTTGCGGTTTCCGCGAACAGTGAGTTTTATACGCGCGGACAAGGATGCAAAGGATGCCACAACCACTTCGGAAATAAGGAGGATGTTTGAGAAGCAGAAAAAATGAATCTGGGCTAGTGAGAATATGAAGAACACGCTGGTTGCAAAAATATTGTACGAGATTGCGGATATGCTTGAGCTTAAGGAAGTAAG
>QMVF01000120.1 GCA_003660965.1 Microcaldota archaeon | reverse complement strand
TTTTTCTTTTGCCTCTATAAGGGTGAGGGAGGATTCGATTTTCATTATCTTTTCAAGTACTTCGTGCTCGAGTACGTTGAGTTGCTCCTGCAAATCGTGCATCTCATCGCTAACTCCGTGCATCATCTCCCTTATTTCATAATCATGCATCTCGCGCGCTTCATGCTCAGGCGGGCTGGGCATCTTTCGGTCAGCACCAGTTGGCTTTGTGGGAAGGGCTATGAGTTCTGTTCTGCCGGGGTGGAAGAGTGCGTAGCGCATCACTATAAGGCCACTGTCCTCAAGAACGCTTGCAAGCTTTTCCACCTGATCCTGTTTTACTGCAAAGGTTTCTGCAAGTTCTGAAACCGTGCTTCTGCCGCGCTTTTGTATGAAGCTGAGCATCCTGTCCACTAGAGTGTGCCTTTCTGCATCAAGCTCAGCCGCGTTTTTGCTTTCATGCTCTGCCATTTAAACCCAAACCCATTTCTCTCCGTATATTTATATGCTATTGTATCAGCGAGCCGTTCACTCCATACCTCTGCGCGCTTTCCGGGTCTATGCGAAGCCAAGTGTATGCAGACCCGTTCACTGGATAGCCAGTCATGTTTATGTCGCTGAAGTATATGTAATCCACATTAGTCTTGTTCTGAATGATTTCCACTCCATAATTTATGAATTCCTGTATGTTTACTATTGATTCCAGGCCTATCTGATTGTCGGTCATTCCGTTGTATTTGGAGGGAACTACGAAATTGTCTTCCAGCCGGTCTAGGAAGCTAGGGCCTTCGCTTGAATTAAGATAAACTCTCTCAGTTATCATTCTGTCGAGCAGGGTTACGTTGATTACTGTGAAGTTTGCCGGGATTATTTTGTTGTGGGCAAGCCCCCTTGTGTGCAGAGGGTAGAATGGGTCTTCAAGGGCGGTTATGGGAACTCGAACTGATGTTTCATATGATCTGTAAACGCTCATCTCTTCAACTGAATCAGATACGTTCACCTCCCAGTTCAGAACTGCCCTTACGCTGAAGCTGTCCTCTGGAAGAACTTCAAAGCTTTCAAATGTAAAGTTTACAGTAAAGCCCTTGTTCGCGCCTATGCCTGCAACCCGGTCTGCCCAGTCTGGCACGGTGCTTGCATTGAGCCAGTAGGAGGGAAGGCCGTAGATTGTGCCATTCATAACCAGCTCCTGCAGCCTGAGCTGGGCATCATCAAGTCCAGCTCCCCGCAAGTCCACCTCATTTATGGCTGCAACCAATGCCCGCCTTGTGCTTATATCCACAACTCGAGGCATGTCCAGAGCCATGGAATCTACGAAGTTTCCAAGCTCATTGGTTCTTATCCTTACAGTCATCTGCTCCCCCTGCGAGCGCACCGCCTCCATGTACGAAACTACGTGAAGCGCTATCAGGGTTACTAGAAGAATCGTTATGCCCGAATAGAAAATACCCTGCATTGTAACCATTTCATTCTACCTCCAAATTGCAACCCCCATATCAACCGGGCCCCACATATAAGGTACATCTGAGAGCGAGTTAGTCTGGATTCCAACTTCCTCCGAAAGCTGCACGTCAACCGGGTTGGTGCTTGAACCCGAAATGCCGCTGTTGCCAGGCGGAATTATGAAATTCAATGTATCCAGAAGCCTTATGAATGCCTCATCAAGGGCATTGTTGGCAGTATCTAGTTCTGAAACCGTTACTGGAGTGGGATCGTAATCAGGCAAATCTTCTCCATACGATACATAGCTCACCCCATCGCTTATCCCATCATGATCAAGGTCATAGAAAACAGTTACATTTCTTCCAGCAAGGGTTGAGAGAACTGGCCCATAGGGTACCGAGGCCATGAAGCGCGCAGTGTAGATTGCTCTGTTGTTGCTTGAGCAGGTTCCGCTTGCATTCCCTGGCGAGAGGCCTGTGCCCACATATATGCTGTTGGTTTCGTTGTTTCTAACATATGAAGGGGAGAATTGAATTGAAAATGGATCGCCAAGCTCCTGGTAGGTTGCTCCAAAGTCTGATAGCCTGAAGGTCTGCAGATATGTTCCGCCAGTTGCAGAGCTGAGTACAGATACATTGTCTGTCCAGTAGTCTGCTGAATATGATGTAACACGTATTTCGGATACGTTGAATTGAGCAGGTATTTCAAAGCTTCCCTGGCAGGAGGGGAAGCGGGCTGTTTCTATAGGTATCTCAATCTCCCTGTAGCCCAAAGTGGGAAGCTCGGGTGAATAATGGAATTCCAAGTATGAGTCCGGGTATAGAATTGTGCTCACATTTCCAGTTATTACGGTTATTTGGCCTACGAAGCTCTGGTTGATTATGGTATGAGCAAGGGATTCGTAAATCTCAAGCAGCTCCTCAGGGTCGCTGCTGTGGTAGTAGGTGCCATTGCCTGCGTTAGCTATTCCCTGCAGGGTGGTGTTTGCAAGAGTGCAGTCCTCTACTGGTCCGAAGCCTATT
Source organism: Microcaldota archaeon (assembly GCA_003660965.1). Classification (GTDB taxonomy): domain Archaea; phylum Micrarchaeota; class Micrarchaeia; order Burarchaeales; family Burarchaeaceae; genus B9-G16. The sequence continues at coordinate 592 of QMVF01000120.1, read as the reverse complement.
GCATGCACGATTGCATCCACCTCTGAATGAGCCCTTCCTGCGCTGTAGATTGCATTTTCAGATGCGCAGTTGCAGGCCGCGGTATCGCAGTCGTCGGAATTCCCGTTGCAGCTGAAAGTGCCTGTTGTATCAGTTCCATTGCATGCAAGCACAGAATCCCATCTTAGTATTCTTCCGCTTGAGCCTACTGCAAATGCAAGCGAATCGTGGGAGAATGAAACTCCATAAAGCGTACTCCAGGTCGGGCTCTGATCTACGGTCCACGAACTGCCATCCCAAACTACAATTCTACCGCTTGAGCCTACTGCAAAGCCCAGGGTTGAATTGTACATTGCAATGCTTCGCAGATCATACCCTGTGGGGCTTGAAATGGTGCTCCAGCTGCTTCCATCCCACTCTATGATTCTTCCATTATCTCCTACTGCAAAGCCTAGATTTGCATCTATCATGTCTATGCCATTCAAATCATATGAGGTGGGGCTTGAAATGGTGCTCCAGCTGCTTCCATCCCACTCTATGATTCTTCCATTATCTCCTACTGCAAAGCCTAGATTTGCATCTATCATGTCTATGCCATTCAAATCATATGAGG
>QMVF01000119.1 GCA_003660965.1 Microcaldota archaeon | reverse complement strand
GGGCATAACTAGGGTAAAAATTCGTAAAAACCCGGACGGTTCGGACTATTTGGCAATGTACTTCTCTGGCCCCATACGCTCTGCAGGAGGCACGGTTGCTGCGCTCAGCGTGGTGATAGGCGACTTGGCAAGGAGGAAGTTTGGAATAAGCGACTTCAGGCCTACTGAAAGCGAGGTGGAGCGCTATGTGGAGGAAATAACCCTTTATGATTCACGCGCCATCCGCCTGCAGTACATGCCTTCAGATGAGGAAATTCGCACAATCGTGAAAAACTGCCCGGTAATGATTACAGGAGATCCTACTGAAAAGCGGCTGGAGGTTGCAGTTCACAAAGGACTTGAGCGCATGGAGGGCGACCGGGTGAGAGGAGGCATGTGCCTGGTTATAAGCGAGATGTGCCAGAAATCCAGCAAGGTTCTGAAATTCACAAAGAAAATAGGGCTTGACTGGGAATGGCTGGAAGGCATTGTGAAGGTTGGAAAAAAGGAGAGCGGAAAGGAGTCTGGAAGAAGCGGGGCAGAACTATACCTCGACGATGTTGCAGCAGGCAGGCCCATAATAGCCTATCCTGGGCGCAAGGGCGCATTTAGGCTGAGGTATGGAAGGTGCAGAACAAGCGGAATTGCGGGAAAGGCAATTCACCCAGCAACCATGGAGCTGCTTGACGAATTCATTGCCATAGGCACGCAGATGAAAGTTGAGAGGCCTGGCAAGGGCTGCGTTGCTGCCCCCTGCACTTCAATTGAAGGCCCGGTTGTAAAGCTTTCAGACGGCTCGGTGCGCAGAATAAGCAGCTATGCTGAGGCACTTGAAGTAAAAAATCAAGTAACTCAAATAATTGCACTCGGGGACATACTCATACCCTATGGGGATTTTGCAAAAGCAAACCACCCGCTCTTCCCAAGCGCCTGGTGCGAGGAGTGGTGGGTGCTTGAGCTTAGGGAAAAGGGAGGAAAATGGGATGATGTTCACACAATGCCGAGTGCAGATCAGGCATTCAAGCTGAGCCAAAAGCACAAGGTACCTTTACACCCTGCCTATACCTACAGATGGCATGATGTTGAATCAGAGCAACTGCTCGAGCTTGCCGAATGGCTGGTGAAGGGAAAGCTGAAGTACGAGTTCTTTACCCTAAAGGAATTCAGAGTTCAAAGCTCCCCCTCAAAATCAATTCTCGAAGAGCTCTGCGTACCTCATACAATTGACAGCGCATTCGTGGTTCTAGATCAAAATCATGCAGCAGCACTCTTAAGGTGCATGGGCCTGCTAAAGGGCAGAGGGCTTTCAATTGACAAGTTTAAGGAAGCTTATGATGAAAAGCTGCCCGCGCTGGAGCTGATAAACAAGCTGGCTGGAGTTGAAGTAAAGCCTTATGCACCAACCTATATAGGCGCACGAATGGGAAGGCCTGAAAAGGCAAAGAAGAGGGAGATGAGGCCAGCACCCCACGTACTATTCCCTATAGGGGGCGCTGGCGGGAAGCTCAGGAGCATAATGAAGGTTTACAAAGCAGACAACTATGCGCGCATGCCAAGCGTTGATCTTACACGAAGGAAGTGTGAGAAGTGCAATGATCTAACTCCCTACCTAACCTGCCCAGACTGTTTAAGCGAAACCAAGCAGGAGCGCATCTGCCCAAAGTGCGGAAGGCCCGGAACGGATGAAACCTGCCCGTGCGGCTCGCACACCATGGATGTTGATGAGAGGCCTGTTGATGTAAAGAGGCTTATGAAAAAGGCTATTGAAACCTGTGATTTCGAGCCTGAGGAATTGAAGGGCGTGCAGGGTATGGTAAGCGCAGCCAAAATACCTGAGAGGCTTGAAAAAGGAATTTTGAGGGCAAAGCACAAGATTTCAGTTTACAAAGATGGAACCGTGCGCTTTGATGCTACAAACATGGTTCTAACTCACTTCTACCCGCGCGAAATAGGCACGCCGGTTGAAAAATTGAAGGAATTGGGCTATACGCATGATGCAGAGGGCAAAGTGCTTGAGCGCGATGATCAGCTTGTAGAGCTCTTGCCTCAGGACATGCTGCTTGCTGAAAAAGGAGCTGACTATCTAACCCGCACAGCCCAGTTCATAGATGGTTTGCTTGTAAAGGTCTACAACCTTCAGCCCTAATACAACATAAGCGAACGCGAGGCACTGATAGGCCATCTGCTGGTAGGCCTTTCACCCCACACTTCATGCGGGGTGCTCTCGCGCGTAATAGGCTTTACCAAGGCTAATGTTGGCTATGCGCATCCATACTTGATAAGCGCGCGCAGGCGCAATTGTGATGGAGATGAGGATTCATGCATGCTCCTGATGGACTGCCTTCTAAACTTCTCCCCCTCCTTCCTGCCAGCCTCGCGCGGAGGCACCATGGATGCACCAATAGTTATGACTGTACTCCTAGACCCAAAGGAGGTTGATGATGAGGTGCATGCAATGGAGTGCGCCCCAGCCTTCCCGCTCAGCTTCTACCGCGCAACCCTTGAAACCAAATCACCAGCTGATGTGGAAGTTGAGCAAATACGCGATAGATTGGGAAAGCCGGAGCAGTTCAGAAACATACACTCCACCCATTCAACAAGCTCAATAGATGAAGCTCCCCTCCGCTCCTCCTATGTTCTAATTGGAAGCATGGCTGAAAAAGTTGAAGCTCAGTTCAATTTATGCGACAAGATAAGGGCGGTGGATGCGGCAGATGCAGCTAGGCGCGTAATCCTAACCCACTTCCTCCCAGATTTATACGGCAATCTCTACCGCTTCTCGCGCCAGGAGTTCAGGTGCGTTAAGTGCAATGCAAAGTACAGGCGCGTGCCATTAGCTGGTAAGTGCACGCGCGATGGATGCGGTGGAAAGCTGCTCTTAACAATAAGCAAAGGCAGCGTGTCTAAATACTTGGAGCTCTCGAAAAAATTAATCGAGCGCTACAACCTGCCAACTTACCTAAGCCAGCGCATAATGCTGATTGAGCAGAGCATCTCAAACGTTTTCAGACCCGAGGAGCCAAAGGAAAAGCAGGCCAACTTGGAGGCGTTCATGTAGTTAGAAACCTACGGTTCCTAAGACCTCCCTTTACAATTGCTACGGTTCCTAAGACCTCCCTT
>QMVF01000118.1 GCA_003660965.1 Microcaldota archaeon | reverse complement strand
TGGCGCGCCAAGCAATTTCACGCCTGAGCTGGCTGCATTTGCAATCTTCTTCTCAGTTGCGGTTGGAATGGTTTCAGGCTACTTCCCTGCTCGCAGGGCTGCCGGCATGGTTGCTGTAGAGGCCTTGCGCGATAAGTAATCAGCGGTCGGTATCATAAATGCTGTAAAGAGTGGTCGGTGCTGCATTGCCTGTGTGGCCTACTTTTCCATTGCCCTCTGTATTTCCAGGCAAAAGTATGAGTTGTGTGGTTTCGGTTCTTGGCTGGGTTTCGCCAAGGCTGAATATGTCGCTTGCTGGCCGAACGCTTATTTTGAGCGTGTGGACTTCCCCTACATCCACTGGCTGTGAAGATATTAGCACAGGAGGCACGTTCTCAAGCCTTACATCTACCTTGCCCTTGCCCGGGATTGTTATATTGACTGGGTTTGTGTATTCAGTTCCATTTTCACCCATTACAGTGATGCCTGTAATGTACACTGTGCTGTTGGTTTTGTTTCTCAAAGGTATGTTGAATTCGCGCAGTTCATACTGCTGCCCATCAATGGTCTGCGTTCGCGGCTGGTTGTTTTCATCAAGCTTATTGTCTACGTAAATGGTCGGGTATGGTTCAAAGGTATTCGTGCCCTGGAAGGCATCCTTGAAGCTCATGCCTGCAGGCTCAAACTCACCGCGGGAAACTCCTGCCCAAGTTACTTCTCGCGCCAAGGCATTACGGACCTGGTCTCGTGCTTGGCGTTTTTGGGGAGTGTTATCTGAAGTTATTGAGAAGTACCTGTCAAATGCCTCAACCAAAGAGGTGCTGTAGTTTTCGCCAAGCAACCCGAATTCATATGCCTTGCCTATGAGCTTCTTTAGCTCAGGGAATTCCTGCTCCAGCATATGCCTGTCCTGTACGATTGATGTGAATCTGGTAAGCTCTGCATCTGTATGCCGTGGTTGCTCTGCCACTGGCCTGTTTCTGAATTCGTTTGCAGCTGTCTGATCTACAGTTGCGGAAGAGTTGTCCTTATCAGATGTGCATGAAGCATAGGCAGTGGCAATGCCACCGACAAGCAAGCCGAAAGTCACCCAACCTCTAGGAGTTATTCTCATATACTGTGGGTTTTTCCTCCCGGATGGTTTGAAACAGCCTGCATGCTGAGGCCTTTGATTATTAGATTTTCCATTACCTGAAAGCACAATGCTCATAGCATATCACCTACCGAAGTATTAGGGCAAAATATGAATTTTTGCCTATTTAAAACTATCTATTCACCTCGATGCGCCGTCAGGTTTATAAGCCTCCTGAAGGAATAGGCAGGTATGGGACTTTTGGATAGATTTACAGGCGGAGGAAAAAAGGGTGGAGGAGGTAAGGCAGACCCCAAGGCTGTGAGGTACATAAAGGAGAATGTTCTTGCGGGCCATAAGATTTCTGAAATAAAGAAGGCGCTTCTTGATGCCGGTTGGCCCGCTGAAGCAGTGGAGAAAGCTGTTAAGGTAGCCAAGGAAAGCTACTAGCCTTTAAGAGTGCTGCGCGGCATTCTGGCCCGTATATTTCTACTAGTTGAGCCAAACCTGTTTCCGTTCGGCCCAAGGCGCAATCTATTTTTTCCATTATTCTGCCTGCTGAATTATTTAAATTAATAGGTTATATCAAAGGAGAAATAGGTGGGTTGGCTTGCCTTTTCCTGTTTTTCCACCACCAGCTCATCAACTTGCGGGCCCCATTTGGAGCGGTGCTTTACACGCTGCTTGAACTCCTCAAGCGTTTTCTCGTCCGGGGCCTCGGCTATGATTTCAACAGACCCGTCAGGCAGGTTTTTCACAGTGCCCTTAACGTCAAGCGAATCCGCCTGCGAGCATACGAATGCGCGGTAGTTTACCCCCTGCACCCTTCCCTTTGCTATTAGCTTGGCTCTGATCATTTCCACAACCTGAGGGAGAAGGCAGCTACTGGGAGCTCTAGGCCGAAGTTGCGCCTCACCCGCTCGCTCGCCTCCCCCAAATAGCCAACTACGGCCCCTTTTTTCTTAACCACACAGCTTCTTCCGTCTGCAAGCGAATCTACTTTATGCGGAACCATTTCGCACTTCTCGTTGAGCTCAAGAAGCAGTGCTTCGAGCGCACTCTTTGCCTCATTAAAGCTTGCTTCTGAATGCTCGCTAAGAGCGCACAGTTCCAGCCCCTCCTTCCCGTTCTTATCATAAACAAGGCCGAGCTCGAATATGCGCTGGGGCATTGGATGGTGCGTATTCTGGCTCAAAACTGAAAGCAGGGAGGGAAGGAGATGAGTGCGCATTGCCGTAAATTCTGTTGTTAATGGGTTAACTGCAGTTGCCATTTCTTCAGGCTTCAGCCCCACCTTTGTGAAATTCAGCTCGGGGTTGCTCAGGGTCCAGCTTATTATTTGCGAGTAGCCTAAGCCAAGCATTGCTTCGCGTACAAGAGTACGGGAAGTGGCGTGAGGGAGCGGGCGGGCAATTGAAGGGAAGTCTGGGAGGGTGTTTGGAATCTTGTTGTAATTATAGGCTATGGCAACATCTTCTGCAAGGTCAACCCAGTGCATAATGTCAGCGCGGTAGCAGGGACTCTTTACAATTCCCTTCTCATAATCATGGCCCATTCTAGAAAGCATTTTAGCAGCCTCGTCTTCAGTCAGCTTAAAGCCCACGAGCCTATTGCACTTTTTGTAATTGAACTTCATCTCGCGCAGGGAGAAGTCCGGGGTTATGCCGTCCGTGGTTTCGATTGAAAGAATTTTGGCGCCGCGGTCTGCAAGCAGGCAGCAGAGCACATTCAGGGCATCGCGAATTGCCTCTGCAGAAGTGCCGGTTACATCTATCAGCAGGTTGGTGGTTTGAGGGGTGAGGCGGGTGAGAATTCCGTTTATTATTGGCGGGAAGGAGAGCACCTCTGCATTGCTGTCCAGTAGAAGAGGGTATTTGCCCTTTTCAACCAAATGAGCATAATCAATGCCTTTGGGGTGCTCGCTCAGAATTTGAGCCATGGTCATGGGCTTTTCCGACTCGAGCGGGGTGAAGGTGAATTCCTTGACAGCCTTGTAAACGAAGGGAGGCTTGACCTTGTCAGCATCATGCAGGCCTATGGAAACCTTTCTGCGCTTCCTTCCAAAAG
>QMVF01000117.1 GCA_003660965.1 Microcaldota archaeon | reverse complement strand
TCTGTAGAAACAGAGGGAGTGGTTGTGCCCTCGCGTTCAAGAGCAGAAAAAAGGTTGGCAAGGGCTGTTGCAACCTCCTGGCCCTTTTGAGTTAACCTTATTTGTTTCTCCCTGCCGCTGTGGGTGGCAGACACTAAACCGGCTTCAAGCAGGGCAGGCAGGAGCTTGGAGGCATGAACAAAAGACATCCCGGACTTCTGAGCGAGCTTTGATAGAATAGGGGGTGCAGGCGCTTCGCGAAGGACGAGAAGCATTCTGGCTGGTTTTTCTCTGAGAAGGAAATCAGAGCGCATGTGTTTGTTTTTCACAACACCATTTTAAGCTTTTGACGGTACCAGAAAACTATGCTGGATTTGGGGGTTTGCGGAAAGCCCAATTGCGGAAAATCTACGTTCTTCAGCGCAGCCACGCTGGTGGATGTGCCTATTGCGGATTATCCATTTACAACCATAGATGCGAACAGAGGAATTGCCTATGTGCGAGCAACCTGCCCGTGTAAGGAAAGGGGAGTGAAGTGTCAGCCAAAAAATTCAAAATGCATAGATGGGGTTCGCCTAATCCCCACCACAATCATAGACGTGGCCGGACTTGTGCCGGGCGCGCATGAGGGAAGGGGCCTTGGCAATAAGTTTCTGGATGATCTTCGGAATGCGAGTGCAATAATACAGGTTGTGGATGCTAGTGGAAGAACGGATTTAGAGGGAAAGCCCATTGAGGGGGGCGATCCGACAGAAGAAGTGAAGATGCTGGAGGAGGAACTCACTCAGTGGATGGCTGCAATTTTGATGAGGGAGCTTGGAATCAGGAAAAAAACAGATATTGAGGGTGCTACCAAGCGGATGAGCGGGCTTGGAATAATGAAGGACCAGATTTCAGAAACCTGCAAGAAGCAAGGAAAAGACCCGGAGAGAATAGAATTCGAAGAAAAAGGAGAATTGGTTGCTTTTGCAAGGGCACTGCGGAGAATTTCCAAGCCAATATTGATAGCTGCGAATAAAATAGATGTGAGGGGGGCGGAGGAGAACTATAGAGAACTGGTTAGTGAGTTTGGGGAAGATACGGTGGTTCGGTGTTATGCAGAGGGAGAGCTGGCTCTTAGAAGAGCGGCAAAGGCAGGAATAATAAAATATGTTCCGGGGGCAAAGGATTTTGAAATCAGGGGAGGGGATGAAAAACAAAGGGAGGCGCTTGAAAAAATAAGAGGGGAGATCAAGGGAAGGGGAACGGGCGTTCAGAGAATAATAGATGAGGCCGTATTTGGTTTGTTGAATTACATAACAGTATATCCTGTTGAGGATGAAGCTAAACTGAGCGACCGATCAGGAAACGTGCTCCCGGATGCGATTTTGCTTAAGAAAGGGGGAACGGCAGTAGATCTTGCGGGGAAAATACACAGCGAACTTGCGGATAAGTTTATATGCGCCATCGATGTTAAAACAGGAAGGAAGGTTGGTAGAGAGCATGTTCTGAAGGACGGAGATGTGATAAGAATAGTCAAGAGGCGGTGAGAGCATGGATAAGAAATATGTGTTGGTTGTAGTTGTGTTGGTGTTGGTTGTAGGAGGAGGCTATTATTATTTGCAAGGGGGAACGACGCAGGGTAAGAATGCCACGGAAGTGCTTTTGGATGCAGTGGTTGCTGCGGAGGAAGTTAACACATACCTGCTTGAAAGCAAGACGAGTATAGACGGTTCTGAGCCCATAGAAGCAACGGTGATTGCAAGTGGAACGCGCGCACGGGTGGACATATTGGATGCTACCATGGTCCCGAGGAGCTTTTATTTCCTTAAAGAGGGCAATTTCATCTGCCTTCCGGAAAGAAAAACCTGCATGAATGCAAGCATGAATGATTCGGATATTTCTATAAAGAGAATGGTGGCATATGCGCAGAGCCAAATAGTGGTTACTGATTCAGAAAACGTGGAAAGATGGGTGGATTCTGGAGTTATTGAAGTCCAGGAATATATTTCGGAGAGAACCGTTGCGGAAAGACTGTGTGATGAAATAAAATACGCAGTACGTTTTGATCTTATGAGTAGTGAGGATCTGGCTCGTTCAGGTTATACGGTGGGTGAGGCACCTTTTGTGGACAGGAAAGTAATAGAATGTTTGGATAAAGAAGCGGGCTTTGTATTATACAGGCAGCTTAACAGCTCTGTGTTTGGTGAGCTTAGGGTTTTGGAGTTCAATGTTACTCGTTTTGAGCCCTTTGCTGAAATTCAGGAAAGCGAGTTCGCACTGGCAGGAGAGATTGTGGGGGAGGAAGAGTTCCTGGGAATTCAAGAGGAAGAGATAGACAAGAAAGGCTGTATGATTTATGAAGATATTGAGAGGCAGAATGAATGTCTTGAAGAAAAGGCATTCAATAAAAAGAACCCTGGGTATTGTGAGGCAATAACAGATGCAGCGAGCAGAGACAGCTGCTACATGATTTTTGTTCCTCTGTCAAAAGACCCCGGGCTTTGTGAGAAAATGGAAATTCTGGAGGATGATTGTTATTATGAATTGGGGCTGGGCCTCAGAGATGCTACCCTGTGCGAAAAAATATCAGACGCGCATAGGGCGCAGTTGTGTGAAACCATCCTGCTGGAGGATGCAGAAGCATGCAAGGAAATAGTACTGGCAGACGAATGTGCGTTGAACCTTGCAATAATAACAAATGATTCGGCTGTTTGTGGGCAGATAGGCAATGAAAATGTAAGAGAAGCATGCTTAGGTAATTTTGATGGTGAAGAGGACTCTGAAGAGAGTTAGGAGCAAGCTAGGTTCTCCCCCGTTGGTAAAGGAAGCGAGAGGAAGAATACGCACAATGATAGTGCTGCTCGTTACCTTTCTTTTCATATTGCTTCTGTTCTCGGTTTTGCGAGCAAGCCTGTATCACGAAGTAGGGGAGGAAAGGGTGTGGTTTGAAATGACCTTTCTACTTTTGGCAGCAGTAATAGCAGAGTTGTTGATCGTCTACCTCCGCCAGCCATTTGTGATGGTGCTGTTGATTGTAGGTGCGTTGATAAGTCCGAGCTCCATAGAGCTTGCCTGGCCACATATTTCAGAAGTTGCGAATGTGGTGTTGGGTGCTGTAGATGCGCCTTTGAAAATACCCACAGTTGCACCAAAGCTGGTT
>QMVF01000116.1 GCA_003660965.1 Microcaldota archaeon | reverse complement strand
TTGATGAGAACAAGGATGAGATTACGGTTGAGCTCACCGAAGTTGCAGTTCCAATACCAGTTACCATAAAGGCGAATACAATAAGAACTTACCAGAAGGCAGAAGATGTGCCCTCCTAGACTAATTCAACTTGCAAAGGAGTGCCACAGTTGTCATAGCCCCTAATTGAATTCTCATCATACGGGCTTGCTATTATCAAGTGCACGCCTCCGCGTTTTGAGAAGAAGCGCACATCTTGTTTTGAAGGCCTTGCCGAGCCTCGTGGGTGGGAGTGTACCGAACCGCAGGAATCAGAATGAGCAGGAAGCATTGTGAAATTTATGCCTGAGAAGCCGCGCCCGTACTCGCTCAGAGGTATAACAAGAATGGTGTCTATAACTCCCTGTTCGTTTTTTCTGAGCATTCCTATGAATTCGTTCGGATGAGTGCTGCGCGCAGCATGAGCTATGAAATCAAATGCATCGCGTGTTATACGTATCGGATCCATGAGCTCACAAGCCAAATACGAGAATTAAGAATATAAAGAAATGATGAGAAGGGTGTTTTGTGGATGAGCTTACAATAACTGTAATAGCACTTGGAGCCTCAGTCTTATTCGGAGAGATCGCATATCGATTCAAAGTACCTCGTGTTATAGGGCAGATGCTCGCAGGAATTTTCCTCGGGCTTCCATTAATTGCAGGCTCACTCTTTCTTGGGGTTACTAAGGAATACATCGAGTTCATGGCTAATCTTGGAATCATATTTCTGCTGCTTTTAGTAGGAATGGAGTTGGACTTCAAGAGCTTGAGAAAAGTATCTAAGGATGCAGGCCTCGTAGCGTTTGCTGCATCGATAGTTCCGCTGCTCTTGGGATTTGCTATCGGAAAGTTGTTCGGCTATTCAGATATAGTCTCACTTGTTCTGGGTGCTGCTCTTTCGATAACTTCTGAAGGTACAAAGGCAATTGTGCTTCTTGAACTGAAAGTTCTCAAGACTAGGCTGGGTGAAATAATGCTGGCATCAGCAGTTGCAGATGACTTATTTGAGATGCTGTTGCTCAGTATAATCATAATCATAGGACAAGGACAAAATGTGACGGAATTTGGGCTCGTACTGTTGGAAATTGGTGGATTCTTTATCATTGTATTCGCGGCCTTCAAACTGATTCCAATATTCATAAAATATATTCATAGAAAAAAGTCACACGTTGGAATGTTCAGCATGGTCATACTGCTGAGCTTGATAATAGCTACGATATCGCAGAGCTTTGGCCTTGGACCGATAATTGGTGCATTTATAGGGGGTCTTATAATACAGATGTCTCTGAGCGAGTATAGAGAAGAAGAAAAAGAGCTTATGGAGAATTTCAAAGTAATGACTCTTGGTTTTATAGCTCCGTTCTTCTTCTTGAATATAGGTCTTCAGTTTTCAGCACAAACAATATCGGCTAATCTACTCCTAACAGTAACAGTAGTGATTGTGGCTATCCTTGGAAAGATGTTGGGTTCTGTTATAATCAAGCCATTTTCAGATATGAGTTGGAAGCAAGTTGCACTCGTTGGAGTTGCCATGAATTCAAGGGGTGCTGTTGAGCTTGTGATAGCAGGAATAGCACTATCGCAGAATCTGATTCCACAGGAAATATTCTCATCTATTGTGTTGATGACAATAGTTACAACACTCTCATTCCCTCTAGTTCTGAGCTATGTGATAAGAAGAAACCCAGGAATAATGGGATGAAAGAGGGCAGATTTTTAACTCTCTCGTATAAAGTATTCTCATGCAGGAGGCCCTTATACTCGCAGCACTTCTTTCAGCCCTTCATGTTCTGAGCGAATGGTTTGATGATCATGTTCACAGGTTGCACAGCCAGATAGTGAGCCTTAATGCAGGCGTTTTCATAACTTTCATGTTCATAGTGCTCCTTCCACAGCTTGCAATTGGTGAGTTTTACCTTGGCGAGAACATCTATGCATTTGCACTGGTTGGCTTCGTGTTATACCATGTGGGAGAAAGATATCTTTACCAACACATAACGCACAGAAAGGACCTGATGAGAAGCCTTGCCCATGCACATGTGGCTGGCTTCTTTGCTGATGGAATCATAATCGGAATGTCGGTTGTGCTCTTCTTTGATGTGTATTCCGCATTCACTGCCCGCATACTGTTCCTGCCTCTTGTAATTCACACCGTAGCTTCCACAATTTCATCAAAGCATATTCACGAGCATTTCCGGAGCGGGATTGCCGAGCGCGCGCTGCTCTCTTCCGCGCCCCTTCTAGGCGCATTGTTTGCAACTTTCCTCGGCCTTTATGAACACCAGTTCTATTTCCTTTTCGCTCTGATCGTAGGCATGCTTTTCTATGTAGTCATAAGGGGCGTGCTTCCGCAGGACAGGAAGGGCAAGCCGCTCTGGTTCCTAGTAGGGGCGGTGATGAGTTTGCTTCTGCTTAGAATCGAGCATATTGGGTTTTAATTTTCCGAACCCCGCTTATTTCTTTGTGAAAAATTGCTCCCACAGAAGGGGGCACGCTTCGCGCCCCCTTTCTAAACCCCGCTTATTTCTTTGTGAAAAATTGCTCCCACTTTTTAAGCTCAAGAACTTTGCCTAAGGTGCTGCCTCTTTTGATTTCCTCTCGCACGCGGTTTTCAGTTTCAAGGGTATGATTTGCACGGTTTGCGATTTCTAGCGCACGCGCCTGTGGCACCACAACCACCCCGTTGTCATCCCCCACTACCCAATCCCCTGGTTTCACCTGCTGATTTCCGCACCTTATTTCACACCCAGTCTGGCCAAGGCCCTTTGGCTCACCGGCATTTGGGCTTATATATAGAGAAAAGGCAGGGAATTTCAATCTTCGTATTTCATCCACATCCCTAATCCCGCCATCAATCACAACTCCTGCCAGCTTCTTACGAGCCGCGCTGTGGGTTGCGAGCTCACCCCAGACAGCCCTATCACCGCTGTTGCCGCCTGCATCTATAACTATCACTTCATCCTTTTTTGCAGAATCAATTGCTTCAACTGCCTTTGCCCAGTCTCCCGCCTGCGTATGCACAGTAAAGGCTCGCCCCACCATCTTCACGCCTTCAACCACCGGCCTGACTCCAACCATTGCGCCTTTCCTCTGCATAGCATCGGC
>QMVF01000115.1 GCA_003660965.1 Microcaldota archaeon | reverse complement strand
GTGCGGTCTCTTGGGTGTTTTGTTAATGCTAACATCCTCTTGAACTGCTCTGGCGTGATCAAGTCTGCTGCCAATATCTTCTTCTCATTTCTTTTTAGGCGAATCCACGCAACATACTCAGGATAAGGATCACCCTTATCGATTCCCATGCCATCTGCCCAGCGATAATAAACTTTGACGGCAAGTTTAGTCCATTCAAAAATACTGCTTCCTATGCCGTTCTTTTCCTTGAAGTAGGCGAGGATTTTTTTCTTCTTTGCCTTACTTATTTCTTCTTCGAGCTTCTTTTTATCCTTGCACTTCTTTGCCTTCTCTATCTCATTATTGCTGATCCCGTGCATACTGTAGTCCGTGAACCCTTCTTTTACGAGCCACTCTCCCCATCTAACTAAGGGTCGTACATAGGATGCCTTTGTAGAAGGCTTTAGGCTCTTGTTTTCGCAATATTCCGTTATGAATTCTTCTAGCTTTTCCAGCATCTTGTCCGTTAAGCTGGCTCTCGCGATCAAAGTTTCTGTATTGTGCTCGCGATTTGCATTATATTGCTCATAAGTCATGCTTCCACCCCAGCACGGCGGAGCATAAATACTCTTGTAGCACATCAGAGCAACATTAACTAATTGCCTCGGATTCTGTCAGCATCATCATAGCTTTGCAGTTTTTCCGCGAAACCTTTTCCGTGAACGCTTTTGCGAGCGCAGCGAGGAAAAGGGTTCTCAGCGGTTGTTCATATCGTCATCGGCATATAATATTTAAATAAGCCCGAATAAATAGCTTGTGCTGATGCAATGAAGCTGAATGTGCTGTCGATTGCGCTTTTCCTACTGTTCTCATCTATTGCAATCTCTGGCTGCGGGGGCAGGGGAGGCTGCACCACAGATGCGGACTGTGAAGAATGGCAGAAGTGCGACATACCTTCAAAGGCATGCATTGCAAGGCAGGGCTACTGCATAAGCAACGAGGAGTGCGGAAGCGACAGAAAGTTCTGCAACCCGAACACGCATCTCTGCGAATTCCTGGAGCCTTACTGCGAGGATGATGTAGACTGTGAGGAATGGCAGACCTGCGATACGGTTCTGGGAGAGTGCAAGACTGCGCGCGGAAGATGCTCCAGTGATGAGTTCTGCCTGAATGAATGGGAGTTCTGCGATCCACAATACCACAGATGCCTTCCAAAGCCCGGCAGATGCATTGATTCAATAGACTGCGAGGAGTGGGAGTACTGCAATGAGCAGGAAAAGAGGTGTTATACGAGCGAGAACAGGTGCGAAGGCCCATCGCAATGCGACAGATGGCAGACCTGTGATCTTACTGAGCACAGATGCATTGCAAAAGAGGGCTTCTGCATGAATGATCAGGACTGCGCGCAGCATGAATTCTGCAACCCGGACAGCCACCGATGCGAAAGCACTGACACTGCCTGCTCCAGCGATTCACAGTGCAACTGGTGGCAGTACTGCAACCTGAATTCACACAAGTGCCAGACGCGAAAGGGCTACTGTTCAAGTTCAAACGACTGCGCAAGCCACGAGTACTGCGATATGACCAGTCATAAGTGCCTTACTTCAGAAGGCCAGTGCACCTCTGATTCAGACTGCCTGCTCTGGCAGTACTGCTCTTCAAGCCACACCTGCGAGCTCAGACCAGGCTACTGCGGAGATGATTCCCATTGCGGGCCAAATGAGAGGTGTGAGCTTGATGTGGACTCTCCAAACCTGTTCAAATGCTATTCAATTCTGTGCGACAGCGATGATGACTGCCCTGACTCCACCTGCGACATTCTGCATCACAGGTGCAGATAGGAGTTTTAAAATGCGCAAAGTACTTTACATAATCTGCGATGGGCTTGGAGATCTGCCCACCAAGGGAAAAACCCCGCTGAGCTCAGCCCAGAAGCCGAATATTGATTCGCTTGCAAAGCAGGGACAGTGCGGCCTTCTGCACACAATAGGAAGGGGAATAGTGCCCGGGAGCGACACTGCGCACCTCGCACTCTTTGGTTACAATCCTTACAAATACTATCCAGGCAGAGGAACTTTTGAAGCACTTGGAGCGCGAATGAAGTTGAAGGCAGGCGATGTTGCATTCAGGTGCAATTTTGCAACAGTTGATTCTGAAAGAAAGGTGTTGGACAGGCGCGCGGGAAGGCTGAAAAACGCAAAGCCCCTTGAGAGCGCTATAAATGCAATAAAGCTTAAGGGCTGCACTTTGAAATTCGCTTCAACTGTGGAGCACAGGGGGGTATTGGTTCTGCACGGCGAGGGGCTTTCCAAAGAGGTTTCAGATACAGACCCTCATGAAATTGGAAGGAGAATTATGAGGTGCAAACCGCTTGACAAGTCTGCTGAAGCCCAGAGAACTGCCTCTCTGGTAAACGAATTCACCAGGCATGCGGTTTCGGTCTTAAGAAGGCATAAGTTCAATGCCAACCGTTCAAAGCCTGCAAATGCCCTGCTTTTGCGCGGTGCGGGGTGCTACTCCAAGGTAGATGGCATTGAAAAGCGCTATGGAATAAAGGCAACCTGCATAGCAGGAGGTGCGCTTTACAAAGGAGTTGCCCGCTTTGTAGGCATGCACGTTCCATATGTGCGCGGTGCAACTGGAAGGGCCGATACTGATCTGGAAGCCAAGGCTAGAGCTGCGCTTTCGGCTCTGAAGGAAAGGGAGGTGGTTGTGATTCATATAAAAGCAACTGACAGCTTCAGCCATGATGGCGATTTTGAGGGGAAGCAGGGAATGATTGAAAGAATTGATAAAATGATAGGCCTGCTGAAGCAGGAAGCAAAAGATGCCTATTTCATCCTAACAGGGGATCATTCCACCCCCGTTGCTCTCAAAGCCCATTCGCACGAGCCAGTTCCAGTTCTTATAAGCGGCCCCCAGATGCGCTCGGATTCCGTAAAGACTTTTGATGAATTCAGCTGCGCTTCAGGCTCCCTTGGCCATCTCACTGGCTTGGAATTATTCAGAACAATGGTTGGGCTTACTCGAAAGGCTGAAAAATTCGGAAGCTAGCTCTTCTTTTTCTGCCTTGCCCTTGGTTTCCTCTTAGCCTTCCGCTTTCCTGCCGGCTGCTTGGGTTTCTGCTCTGCAAGCCTTTGCTCTGCTTTCTCAGGTTTTGGATGGCTTGGGCTCGAGAGCTCCTGCATGCGCATTCTTC
>QMVF01000114.1 GCA_003660965.1 Microcaldota archaeon | reverse complement strand
GGGTTTAGAAAGGGGCGAAGCCCCTTCTAGAGCCACAGCCGATCGTCAGACGCGAAGCGGCTGGCGAGATGTGGCCGAAGGCCACAGCCGAGAATCGAACTCGGGCTAAGGGGTTTTTGCCCTCTTGCGAGAGGTTCGCAAAGACGGCGAATTGTCGTGCCTCCTTTGCTCCACAACCCCCTGTGCTACCATTACACCACCGTGGCCATAAGGAACCAAAGTTCATATTACCTTCATTCTAATGCAATGCCATTAAATAAATCTGTGCTTTCCAGAGGCAGGGAAAAGGGGCAGGGAAGATTTTTAAGGGAGAAATGAGAAACTGCGCTTCATGAAGAAGCTTTTGGCTGTTCTGCTAATGCTCTGCCTGGCTACATCAACGGTTTCGGGCGCATGGTCGGAAATTTTACAGGTGGTGGTTAAGGATCAGAATGATTACCCTGTGGCAAACATACCAGTTACGGTTGAATATCAGAAGAACACGTTTTTGGCTCCGGTAGAGGTTGAGGAGCTTGATCCTGATGCATTTGGAGAGAATGTCGATCCTTCAAAGGTGAGCATAAAAATAGAGCGATTTGACCTTTCCAAAATAGACGGTAAAATTACAGGAGTTACGAATGCTGAGGGGATTTTTGAAACTGAAGTTCGGAACTTTGTTCCCGCTCTGAATGCCACGGATCAGTATATAGTGACTGTACTGGGGGAAGAGAGGAGAGTAGTATACAATGATAATATCATAAACGGAAAGCACGTGGAATTTTTCAGGCACAGCGGCAGTTTGAGCAAGCTTCCAATAAGGGTTAGAGACCATGCCGGCCAGCCACTGGAGGGGGCGCTGGTAAAGGCACTTTGCTGGGCTGGAAACAATATTACGACTGATGAAGAGGGAATGGCAGTAATTTACCCTGAGCAGGGCAAGTGTACAATAACTGCTTCCTATGGAATATTCAAAACTGAAGCTACAGTGGAAGTTGAGCCTGAGGAAATAGTGCAGTTGAAGGTGGTGAAGGAGGGGCAGGCATTCAGAATGGAGGTTTTGGATGAAAAAGGGAGCCCGATAGATCCCATTAATTTCACCCTGAGGGTGAATGGCGAGGAGCTCGCGCTTTCTAAAAAAGCAACTGTTTCAGTTCCCTCTGGAATTGCATATGGTAGCAATGCAGGGGTGAGCGTGAGAACCAGTACTGGAAGATCACAGTATAAGAATATGCAGATGAACAACCGCACTGAGAGATTTGTTATGCCTACAAACCCAATGCTCGAGATGCAGATTTTGAATTACAACAGCAGCCTAACCATAATCACAGTCGATGAGAATGGAGCGCCTTTGGAAAATGTGCTGATTTACATGCCTGATGGGGAGACTATTGTTTCAGGGGCTGATGGAATTATCGAGATTGAAGAGGTTTACAATGAATCGCTTGATCTGACTGCATTCTTTGCAGGAGTGAATAGAACGGTGAGTGTGAACATGAGTGAAGGAGACACGTTGGTTACGCTCGAGTTTAAGAGGAACCCTCTGGAAGTGGTTGTTGAATCTATAAACCACACATATGATCAGGGGTGCTCTGTGTTGATAATAGGCAGGGTCTACGAGCCCCGCCTAGTCGATCCTTCCAGGGCAACCGTAGCCATCCACTATTATTTTGAAAACGAGGCAGTGGAATTCAGGCAGGTGGGCGTGGAGCATGACGGCTTGACAAACGATATAAGAATAGCATGCCCTGCAGTGCTGCCTGCTACGCTCACCTACTGGTTCGAAGCAAGCAGCCCGTATGGAGAGTTCACCTCACAGGAGATGAGGTATGCAGTGCCTGAGAAGCCTCCAATAACATCAGTAGGAGAGGCGTTTTCAGAAGCTGTGGAAGCGGTTGAACAGGTTACGGGGTCGGAAACCACTGCATTGCTAATAGTAACCCTTGTGCTTCTTGCATTCATAATTGTGGTGAGCGTTGCGGCAATGACTGCGCTTATGCACAGGAAGAAGCTAAAGAAAATGGTGGGAGGAAAGGGAGAGGATGAGAGAAAGCCTCCGCCGCTTCCTAAAATTTAGAGCTTTACAGCAGTTCCAATTAGGTACGGTTTTTTCAATTTAAAAATTGCAGCTAGGGAGATTCCTTCATGAGCCTGCTTCAATCCAAGAAGTGAATGTGCTTTTTTTCCCTTCACAAACAGCTTTTCTGAAGTTCCGTTGAATTCAACTACTGCCTCAATTCCCTTACCCTTAAGCTCAAGAGCACGAATCACACCTATGCGCTGTTTGGATGGATTTTTGCTGCCTTGGCTGAAAAGCTCAAGCTTGCCCCCTCTTCCCAGATGCACCTCACCTTCCTTCAAATAGAAGCCTGAAATTGAAATTACATCCCCCTCCTTCAACTCCCCCCTGAGTAGGCGGTCTACATAATCATCCCATAAAACCAGAATTGGCTTTTCATTTGAATCAAGCCTCTGCAGTTCAACCCTGCAAACCTTTCCCTTTCTCCCCTTCTTTTCAAACTCGTAGGGCTGGAATACGCGGAGAATGCGGGCTTGGAAGGTATCATTGCGCAGAACTGAAAGCGCAGCCTCCTTAGTAATCAGATGGCCGTAGCGCTCCTGCACCTTCCTCACCAGTTCGTCAATCTTCCCTTCGCCCATGTTAATCTATTTTATAATTACCCTTAAAATTCTGTTTATGGAAAGCTCGCAGGAAGTTGTAAACGGTGTTGAGGTTGTATACGGGCATCTGGCTGGGGAATTGTGCTCCAATGTTTACCTGCTTGAATCAGATGAAGGAACTCTTATGATAGATAGTGGCAATGGGGTGCTGGAGCTTGAGAGGCCCGAGCTCGTTATTCTGACCCATGGGCATTATGATCATACTGGCGGAGTGAAGGCTGGCTGGAAGGCGTATTTGCATGAAAAAGATTTTGTAAGCCAGATGCCATTCAAGGTGCCAAGGGAGGCAAAGCCCTTGCCCATGAAGTCCATGAGGTGGGGGGAGTTTGAACTTGAATTTATTCACACTCCTGGCCATACGCCCGGTTCGATTTGCATGCTTGAAAAGAGGAATGGAATCTTGTTCAGCGGCGATACGCTGTTCTCGCATGGAAATTATGGAAGAACCGATCTGCATTGCGGGAATGAGGAGCAGATGAGGGAAAGTCTGGAGCGCTTGGGCAAGCTGGAATACGG
>QMVF01000113.1 GCA_003660965.1 Microcaldota archaeon | reverse complement strand
GGCTATTGAAATAAGCGTGACTATTGAAATTATACCAATTATGATTCCAAGTATGGTGAGCCAGCTTCTAAGCTTCCTCTGCTGTATGTTAGCCATCACGTACTTGAATATGTCCCTGTGCATGCTCTCACTTCTTGGCTTTCATTCCAATCATTGATTTCAGGCCCTTCAGCCAGCCCTTCCTGTTTGCATACCATGCTATTGCTCCCAAGACAGCAAGCGTCAAGATCCAATCAAAAAGTCCCATGCCGCCGCCTCCGCCAGATGCAATTGCGGCTATCTCGGGTGAAACCACATCAACGTACGCGATCTTCTGAACAGTGTGCTCCTGATTGTATGCATCAAAGAACGTTATGAGCACAGTTACAGGGTACCTGCCAGGCTCAAGGCCCGGCTTAACGTAGACTTCATACTGTGCACTGCTGTAATCCCCCTGAGTAAGCTCGCCTATGAATCCATAGGGCGTGCCTATAACTTCAACATCTTCGCTGGATAGAAGTTCTGCACTTACAGAGTCCAGATCACCAGTTCCAATGTTCGAAATTTGCACAGACAGATCATAGATCTTGCCTGCTGTAATTGGCCTTGGGGAGGGCTCTGCTATTACCGAAACATCATACCTCCCAAGCACTTCAAGCCCAAACAGCTTGCTCACTGTTGTAGATTCACCCTGCGCATTTACGAAAGATATGGTCGCATTCAGCGCATAATAGCCCGGAGGCGTATCTCCATTCACTCCCATTTCAAACTCAACTGTCTTGGTCTGGCCTGAGCTGAAATCACCAGCTCCGACCTCCGAATTGTCAAGGGGTATGAAGTAAGCGCTGCTCTTGGTATCGCCTGCGATGCTCACAATTGCAGCATACGCACTGTCAGCCCCATTGTTCTTGATCTCAAGAGACAATACGAATTTGTCGCCCGGGTACACATCTGCGCCCGTATTTGCCTTAAGGCCAAAGTCCATAGAGCTCTTCACAACCCTTATTGGCCCAACATCCGCAGCCTCTGCACTCGTTGCACCCAGCTCATCCTCATAAGTTAACTTGATTGGCACCGCATAAGTACCTCCTGTAAGGCTGCTAGAGCTTGTGAGTACTACATCCACTTCAACTGTCTCGCCTGCATCCACATTGCCGATTGCAATCTGCGAAGCTCCCTTGAGAAGGAAGTTTGAGGAATTGGAACTTATCCTAACACTGCTTGCCTTCCCTCCCTTATTTGTAATCGTAAGGTGAAGTCCGAAATCGCTTCCAGGGCTTATCTGCTCCCTGTCAGACTCTGAAGATACTTCGAAATTTGCAGGGCTGCTCACTGTAATTGGTATCGTGAAGGTTCTCGAAGTAGTAGTTGTGCCCGTACCGCTGCCTGAAGTCAATATGGTACTTGCCTGCAAAGTGTATACGCCTGCAGAAACATCGCTTCTAACTTTGAAGGGAATCGTAACTTGTGTGCTTCCACTCGCACCAATATCTCCCACAACTATCTTGGTTGTAGTGAGTTCAAAGCCATAGCCGCTTATGTCAAATGCCAAGCCGCTCACGGTTTCGCTTCCAGTATTGGTTACTGTAAAGCTAGCAGTACCACTAACACCCGGCCTTAATGTAGACGGGCTCACAGTAGCATCAGAAAAGCTGATGTCTGCCCATGCTGTGCTTGCTAAAACCAGCAGCACAATACCAAAGATTCCAATTCCCCTCATGCTATCACCCTTTCATTTTCTCAATTTTTTGAACAACTCCATCTTTCAGCCTGATTATCTTATCCGTACGCTTGGCAATTCCCAAGTCGTGCGTGACCACTAATATAGTCATTTTCTCCTCCTCATGAAGCTCCTCAAACAATTTCAGAATTTCCGCACCGCTCTTCGAGTCCAAATTGCCAGTGGGCTCATCAGCCATCAGCACCTGGGGCCTGTTGGCAAGCGCCCTTGCAATTGCAACCCTCTGCCTCTCACCACCAGAAAGCTCTCTTGGGTTATGCTTCATTCGCTTTCCAAGTCCAACGCGCTCCAAAAGCTCAGCAGCCCTTTCCTCCCTCTCCTCCTGCGGCACTCCTAGGAACAGCATTGGAAGCTGAACATTCTCAAGCGCGCTCAATGAAGAGATTAGGTAGAAGAACTGGAACACAAAGCCTATTTTCTTTCCCCGCAAAGTTGCAAGCGTGTCTGCATCCATTCCAGCAGTCTCAACCCCATCTATTTTAACGCTCCCGGAATTTGGCACATCAAGCAGGCCCAGAATATGGAGCAGGGTGCTCTTACCGCTCCCACTTGGGCCCATTATTGAAGCAAAATCTTCTTCGTAAACATCAAGATCAATATCCTTAAGCACCTCGAGCCTGTACTTGCCCATCATGTAGTGCTTCTTCACGTCGAGCGCTTCAATTGCTTTCCTCTTCTTCTTGACCATATCGTACACCCATTGCTTTCAATTCTTGGATTGCTTCCCTCATAATCTTCTTTACTTCATTATTTGGCACATTTTCGTCCATAAGCCCAAGCATTATCGAATACCTGAGCTTTAATATAATATCAAATGCTTCCTCATCCATGCCTGCATATATGTTATCCATCAGCCTGCCCATCCACCTGGTCTTCTGAAATACCTGCCGGGTTTGCTCAGGCAGGGCCTCAAGCTCCTGCCTACCTTCGGGCGTCAGTATGTATTTCTTAACTCCACGCGCTCCCCTCTCAATAACATGGAGCAAACCCTGCTTTTCAAGCTTTTTTATCAGAGGATACAGTGCGCCCTTGCTGGGCACCCAGTGCCCCTCAGTCTTCTCCTTAATTTCGCGCAGTAGGTCATACCCTGACTTCGGACCCTCCCCAAAGCTCTTCAGCACGTAGAGCTGAAGTATGCTCAGGCTGCCCTTTTTCCACATATCGTCTATACCGCTCTCGCCCATCATTTCATCCGACAGTTCTATATTGAACCATCGCATCCGAACCGTTCAATGTAGTACGGTTCACCTAAGGAGTATATAAACCCATCGTTTATCGTCGAAGCCAAACGTAGCTCTTGAAGTGCTCACGACGTAAAACTAGCTTTCCTGAATTGCACTAGGAGCCGCTGATGGCACCAGACTCACGCAGCTGCTGCTCGAATGCATCTGCCACGCTCAACCCGCCTGCCTCATCCTTAACCAGAACTCCCTTTTCCACTAGTGGATCAACCAAGCTCTCAAT
>QMVF01000112.1 GCA_003660965.1 Microcaldota archaeon | reverse complement strand
GTGCACTTATGCTTCTTTTAAGAATAGGTCTGCACAGCCAGATAACTCAGATTTTCAATCTGCGGAATTTTGTGGTTGCTCTTTTGGGAATAGCAATTCCGTTCGTGGCCGGATATTATTTTGCTCTTTTTTTCGGAGGTGGGGAAACGTATGCGCTGTTCATGGGTGCGGCACTTACGGCAACCAGCGTAGGAGTTACGGTGGCAGTATTGAAAGAATTTGGAGTTATGGGGGAGGAGTTTTCGAAAACCATTTTGGGTGCGGCAGTGATAGACGATATATTGGCGTTGCTTGTACTGTCGTTCATAGTCAACGCGCCCGAAACGCTTGATGCGGCCTCTCTTGAGCCGCTACTCAGGATTGCCGGGACCGCGTTGGTATTCATTGTTGGAGGGATACTTATAGGCAGGGAGGCAATTAAGCATGCTTTTGCTAAAATAGGTAAAGCCAATGAAAACAGGGCGTTTCTGCTTGCAATGGCATTCGCATTCTTCTATGCATATCTTGCAGAGTATGTGGGGCTTTCTGGCATTGTGGGTGTGTTTATTGCAGGCGTATCACTCAATTACAGTAAAGCGGTGAAGGGACTGTACGATATGATGACGCCTCTTGAGATGCTGTTCACCCCCATATTCTTCATTTCGCTCGGGATGCTGATAGATGTGGGGTCTTTGGCCAGTATTGCTGTGCCTGTTATCCTATTAAGTGTGGTTGCGGTTATTTCGAAAGTGGTTGGAAGTGGCGGGGGTGCCTTATTCTTTGGGATGAACAGAAGGGAAGCGCTGGCAGTAGGTATGGGTATGGTTCCACGTGGGGAGATTGCACTTATAATAGCGCTCTTTGGGATTACTGCAACCACGGCTTCGGGGGAGCCTGCCCTGACCGCTGTGGAATATACGACTATTTCTGCAATGGCTTTCCTGACCACGCTTGCAGCTCCGCCTGTGCTGGCCAGAATAATAGGAGGTGTGGAAAGTGGTCAGGTTTAACCCGCTCGCAAGACAGGCGCTTGAAAAGGGGGAGATAGAAGTACGGGTTCGCAGGTCTGGTGTTTTTCAGAAGCTTGATTTAGAATTGAAGCGCTTTCCGGCCGGGGGCGCACAGTATGTTGCGCTTTGCACAGATAAAATCATAGATGTGGGTGAGCTTGTGCGCGTTGCTGAAGAGGTCGGGCTTCCGGTGTTTGCTAGGAATGGAAAGGTCTTTCCTAGAGGGAAGCGTGCATCTGATTTTGTGGGTTTGTGAGTAGAGGGGCCCTGTAGTTCCGGTAATAAATCATAATATATAAATAGACATAATATATAAATAATGTAACCATAGTTACATACTTACGACGTGACAATATGATACTTTACTGCTTTGACCTGAAACCAGGAAAAACAAAAAATTACAATAAATTAAAACGAAAATTCTACTACCACTACAACAAATCCGCGCTTTCAACTGCAAAACTACGAACGAAATCAGTAGTTTCAATACCCAATTCTTTAGAATCACAGGCAGACTCTTTTTTCAAAAAATGGAGAGGCTCCATTCTGGTCTATAAAATCAGACCAAAGAGCGTCTGCCGGCTGGCCTAGAAACAAAAATAACAAAAAACAGAATACCGGAACTATGCCCCCTCTCTACTTTCCTTTCTCTCCTGCCTTTGAAACCATTACGACGTCTTCAACAGACTTGACATACTTATACAGTACGCTCTTATCCCTCAAAACACGCTTTGCGTCTTCTTTTGAAATTGATGAAAGGGGCTCTGTCAATATCCTAACAACCTCTCCTTTTTCCAAATCAACAACAACCTCCTGCACCTTGCCCAGGAACTTGCCTTCATCATTGTAAATGTCCATTCCATAAATGCGGGACACGCGAACAGTCATCCGATCACCCGCACCTATTGAGTTAAGGCGGTTTAAAAACCTATCTCCCTAAAATATTTTACCGTCCTTTCAGTTCCTTGAAGGTGGCTCAATGATTTACACTTTTGATAAATTCGAGGATTTTGAAGAAAAGGCAGCAGAACTAGGAATAACAAGCGACCTCAAAAAACTCCAAACTCTAGACGTCCTCTTCTTCGAACAATATCCTGACTACATTCTCTTCAATCTCATTTCCTTTGAAAGCGGAGTAAACAAGATCCTGATACTCACGAAAAACCACACCCTGATATACCCCTCTCTTCTACTCGAAAGCAACAAATTCATAAAAATCGGGGTTCGCGGACCCTATGGAGAAAGCACAATGGCCGCATACACCGTACTCAAAAAAATGGCCGAGAACTATCGTAATCACTTCGAATCCCTGAACCGGGAACTCACGCGCGTAGCTGACAACCCCACAAATGAAAAATTAGAGGACCTGAGCAAAAGGCTACGCAGGCTTTCAGACATTGTAGATGACTTCCACGCCCTGCTCATACGCCTTCGCGGACGCTCAATCCCCTTTATTGATACCAAAAAAATAGGCTACGATTTCGATATTCTACTGGCAAGTATCAGGCACCTTAGCCACCGCTGTAATGTCGCAAGAAGGGACATGTCCAGAACCTACACCATAACCGAAATGAAGTTCTCAAAGGAGCTAAACAAAAGCATAGAAAAGCTGACAAACGTAATGCTTCTTCTTACTGCCGCCACCTTGGTGATAACCATTCCAAACACAGTTGCAACGATTTTCGGAATACCTGCAATAAGTGAAATATCCGCGGTTGGGTATATTATGAATTGGATAGTTGTAAGCACGTTACTTACGATTCTTCTTGCCTTCATCTACTTCCGGCGCGAATTTAGCGGCTCTAAAAACAGAAAATAATCAACCCACCTGCCAGTATCTTTTGGTTCTTATAAACTGCTTTTGGGCCTCCAACAAGTCTGCAAAAAGGGAGCTTTCTTTTTTATGCAACCGCGCAAGAACCCTTGCCGCAGTCCTGCTCCCGACCCCATACGTGCTCAGCGCCAGCGCCGCCCTTCTGCCGTATGCCTCCACTAGGCTGGCCCTCAGCAAAAGCTCGCCCCTTCTCCTCTTCAGCATCTCCTTAGGGTTCTCTTTCCTTCCAATTACAGAAACCATCGTACTTCCACACGAACACTTGATTTTGCCCTTCAATTCCTTCATCCTCCTGTAAAATACGCTGCCACAATAAGTGCACAAAACCTCCCGCTCTTTCCAGCTTATTCAGCGGAAAATGCACGCAGCCCTTCTGCACGGGGCCTTTCCGGCGCAAGGAATTCGGCTT
>QMVF01000111.1 GCA_003660965.1 Microcaldota archaeon | reverse complement strand
TGGTAGTTCCCTTCTTCATGCAATCACATTATTTTAGTGCGGGGGATGGGATTTTTGGGCGGCCATGCTGCGGTTTCTTTCCGCAGGCGCTTTCTTTTCCAAAGAAAGGGCCTGAACCCACGCAGCCACTAAAGGCACAGGAGCCTCAGTCCTGCTCATTCAGTCGGTAGTTTTCTTTTTTCTGGGCTTTTCTTTTTGAAAAGAAAAGGCCATTGACCTGACTCTGACACCCCCGCATAAGAACCTACGGTTCTTATCATCTCCCTTTCAATTGCCTACGGTTCTTATCATCTCCCTTTCAATTGCCTACGGTTCTTATCATCTCCCTTTCAATTGCCTACGCGTCCCACATCAGCTTCTTATTTCTTTTTGCCTAGCTGTTCGAGCATTTGCTCGCACTTATCCTGCAGAATTTCGGCTGTTTTCAGCATAACTGCAGCAGCTGACATCTGGCCAAAAGATTCAACCATGAAGTTGAACTCCTTTGCCTTGTCATCATAACCATATGAAGCGAGGCAGGGTTGGAATTTTGCATGCTCCCTTCCCCTTCCAAGCCTCGCCCTGCCCTCAAATCTAAGCACCTGATCTTCAACCAGCTCGATTATAGGTATCTTTTTGGCAACGCACGCAACTCCGCGTTCGGAGCAGGTAAGGTCCTTTGAATAAACCACTCCAGGTCCCTCTGCAGAAAGCTCGAAAAGAACCTCGTCGCTCTCCTCATAACCATCAGGCGTTTTGATGGGTATAAGGCCCGTACGATTTGCTATATATTCATCAAAGAATGCAGAGCTGTTCTCGTACATCGTTATTCCGTCTATTGCAAGCACCGGAACCTGTCCCATGCTTATGCGCCTTAGCGAGTTGGCGAATGCAGTGCCTGCCTTTTTCAGAGTGAATGAAAGGTTCAACCCCTCATTGCTCTTTTTTATTTTCTCAACTTTCATATTCACACCTATACTCTCCTACCCCTGCGGCCTCCTGGCCTCTTGGTGGTATCAGTAGGTATTGGAGTAACATCCTCTATCTTTCCAATTCTCAAGCCCGAACGCGCCAACGCCCGCACCATTGCCTGCGCACCTGCACTTGGAGTCCTGTCCTTATGCCCGCCGGGTGCGCGTATGCGCACATGAATTGCGCTCAAGCCTCTCTGCTTTGCCTGATCAGCAGCCTTGAAGGCGGCCTGCATTGCTGCATAGGGGGAGCCCTCCTCTCTATCACTTTTGACCATCATCCCGCCGCTGCACTTTGCAATTGTTTCAGCGCCGCTCATATCAGTTATTGTAATCAAAGTATCGTTCTTGGATGAGAAGATGTGGGCAATTCCCCATCTCAATTCCCCCCTGTGCTTTCTCGGAGGAAGCTTTTGAGTAGGCTCGGGCTTGTCCTTTGACTCCGGCCTTTTAGCATCCTTTTTCTCAACCTGTTCAACAGCTTGTTCTGCCATTCAATCAACTCATACTTCCTCGGGGCTTTTCGGTGCCAGCTCCTCCACTGTAGAACCCTGCTTCTTTGCCTCCTTTGCCTTTAGCTCAGGGGTTTCAAGATTTATAGGCTTGTAATATGCGATTGCCTTTTCCTCTGAAACCGGAACCATATAGCTAGGAGCGGAAATCTTTGATCCGTTTACCGAAATATAACCGTGGGCTATGAGCTGCCTAGCCTGTTTCATCGAGCGGGCTAGGCCAAGCTTAACAACTCTTGTCTGAAGCCTTCTCTCCAGAATATCACGGGTGGTTAAGGCAAGCAGATCGCCCAGTTTAGTTCCCTCTTTTGCAAAGCCCAGCCGAATTGCGCTTCGCAGAAGTTCATCCGCCTCCTTCTGGCCCTGCTCTCCGGTTGAAAGCAGTTTTCTTGCCTGCCTCCTGATTTTCCTCAGCATCTTCTTTGCAATCCACAGCTCGCGCATGTTCTTCAAGCCATACTCTGTTTTCAGAGCATGCTCCTCTGCTATGCGCTCCTCATTCCAGATGCGCTTTGGAGTTTCGTACTTTGTTTTAAGCGTTCTCGGGTCTCCCATGCCTCATCACTTCTTTTCTTCTTTTGGCTTCTCTCCCTTCTTCTCAGCGCCAGAACCTGCGGTTCCGGCACCTCCCTTCTCCTTCGACTCAGCTGGAGCTTCAGCAGCACCCTTTGCAGGCTTTGCACCCCTGCCTGGCTTTTCAGCTTCGTCCGCCTTTGCAGCTGCTACAGCAGCGGTTACGGTCTTTCTGAGAACTCCGACCGTCATGCCTGTCCTGCCAGTAGTTCGGGTATGCTGTCCGCGTACTTTTTGACCATAAAGATGCCTATAGCCTTTCCAGGTATTCAGGTTCTTCTCCTTCTCAACATCCTGCCTCATTATGAAGCGCACATCCGTGCCTATCAGATGCCTGTCAGTACCTGTTTCCGAATCCTTTTGCCTGTTCAGCAAATAGCCGGGCACTCCGTATTTGGCTGGATTTGAAAGGATTTCTTCAAGCCTGTTCATCTGCTCCTCTGTAAGCAGGCCAATCACAGTATCATCGGAGAGCTTAAGCTGCTCTGTTGCAACATCGCCAAGCACAGCGCTTAGCCGTTCACCAACTCCTCTTACTTGAAGCAGGGCGCGCTGAATTGGAAGCTCTCCCCGAATGTCCTTTCCCGCAAGGCGCACGATGCCGCGGAAATCCTTACCATAATCTTTTGCTGGCTTCGCCTCGGCAGGACCCTTTTTCTGGTCCCTAGGAGGGCGCTTTTTTGATTTTCCTTTTTTGAAACCTCCGCTCTTCTTCATATAATCACTTCAACATCAAGCGCCGGGAATGGGATTTTTAGGCAGCCATTTTCTTTTTCTCAGAGAAAGAAGTTTTCTTTCTTCCCCGGGGCTTCTTTCTTTTCAAAGAAAGAAGGGCCTGAACCCATAAGCCCTTGCGGGCACATGCTACCCAGCACAGCGTCTAATAGTTCAC
The DNA here is from genome assembly GCA_003660965.1 of Microcaldota archaeon. Taxonomy (GTDB): domain Archaea; phylum Micrarchaeota; class Micrarchaeia; order Burarchaeales; family Burarchaeaceae; genus B9-G16. The sequence goes on along the minus strand of QMVF01000111.1, from coordinate 309 downwards.
CGAAACTTTTAACGAAAAGTTTCTCTTTCCAGGCATGCGCGTTAACCAGATTCCGCCATCCCGGCAGGGTACATTATTGCACGAGTTAAATATATAAGGCTTTTGAATGCTTCTACGACGGGTCTTTTCTCTTCCATGCTCGGGGGTAGGTGCCCTGCTTCATTATAACGCGCTTGGTCTCGGCCGCAAGCCCCTTTTTCCCCTCCTTCATCTGCTCTGAATTCATCCTGGCAGTAGCAACTGCGACCAGCTCGCCCTTCAAAGACATTATCATAACCGTTTCTCCAACTTTTATGTTCCTTTCACATT
>QMVF01000110.1 GCA_003660965.1 Microcaldota archaeon | reverse complement strand
GAAAATGGGTGCCAATACGCGAAGCAAAAGAACCGCTAAACAACTTCAACCACAGGCAACAGCTCGACAGCGAACTCATCCTAGAACTCGACAAACCAACACTAGAAGAAAACAAACAACTCTGCCAACAACTAAAAAGCAAGCTAGTTCAAAAAGGAATCGCGTTTGAAGTTTGGACAACCCACAGCAAAAGCTACCACATTCACATCTTCTTCAACAGAAAAATAGACAACGCAGAAAGAAAAGCATTCATAGAAAACATATTCACACAAGCAGAAATAGCAGGCCTAGACAAATCGTTCTGGATTAGCGGCGGCCTAGGGCACATGATAGCCCTCGAATTTGCCGAACACTACAAGTCAGGCAAGCCGAAAACAATGGTTGAATCGGTCGGAACAGGGCTGAACGAATTCCCAAAACTAGAAATAAAAGAAACAGAACAGGAAACCCCGAAAACCATGAAAACAATAAAAGAAATCCTCGACGACCCAAAAGCAAGCTGGACAGAAAGAAACTCCCTAGTAGGAAAACAAAAAAATCTAAGCCCAGACTGGCAAGCCTAACAAATAGCAGACTACATCTCAATCCACGCCAAATGGGAAAAATACGAGCCGCAAAAAACACTAAAATTTGTCGAAGGCATCCTAAAAACCTACACGAAACAAGCCGAGCCAGAAGTCAAAAAAAAGAAATTCCTAGAACTATCAGACGTAGAGAAAGTAGTGAAAAAAAACTTCCCGCACATCTGGGACGAAACAAAAATATTCCTCAGCATCCCATGCACCCTGCTCCTAAAAGACATAAGCAACCCAACAGGTCTAATCATAGAGGGACCGCCATCAGGAAACAAGACAACAATAATCAGCTTCGGGTACGGGCTCGGCAGCCTATTCTACAAGTCAGACGACTTCACGCCACGCGCATTCGTCAGCCACGCCAGCACAGTAAAAGCCGACCAACTGAAAAAAATCGACCTACTGCCCCGCATCAAAAACAAAGTCCTACTAGTCCCAGAACTAGCTCCAATGTTCAGCCGCAGAAAAGACGACCTCGTCGAAGTCCTAGGAATACTCACAAGAGTATTCGACGGAGAAGGCCTGACATCAGACTCAGGGACAAGGGGAAGAAGAGGCTACGAAGGAGAGTACCTATTCGCATTCGTCGGCGCTACAACACCACTATCAAAAGGAGTGTGGGACACTATAGGAAAACTCGGAAACCGCTGGGTATTCCTATCCACAAAAAAACAAGAAAAAAGCGAGGAATACCTTGTAGACGACGTTCTCGGCGCCCGCGAATTCAAAAAAAAGTTAGCCGACTGTAGGGTAGCAATCCAAGCCTACCTCTCAAACCTATTCGACGAATACGGCGGAAAATACAGCGTCGAATGGGACAGGGAAAACGATAACCGCGAAATCAAGAGAAAGCTGAAAAAACTAACCGACCTAGTCTGCAGGCTACGCGCGCCAGTGAAAATCTGGAAGGAAAGGGATGACAAGGACGAGGAACAATACTCGTTCGCACAGCCAATAATTGAGGAACCAGAGCGACTCCTCACACTATTCTACAACATTGCCAGAGGCCATGCGCTATTGAACAAGCGCCTGCGGCTCAACGAGGACGACTGGGCTGTGTGCCTAAGGATTGGTCTATCCACAATGCCATACGAACGCGCCCAAATGTTCAACCTGTTGCTGAAGCACGGCGGAGAACTCACATCACTGCAGATTCAGAACGAGTTGAACTGCTCCCAAGGCAATGCCTCGAAAATAATGAAGCAGCTGGAAATCTTGCAGTTGGTTGACAAGTCAACTGCCGGGCGAGACGGGTTCATGGTTGAAATAAGGCTGAAGGACGAGTTTATGTGGGTGTTGGGCGAGCCCGCGCTTGACTGGATTAAGGAAGTTGAGGAAAGCAAGCAATCAGAGTGAGAATGCCGCTTGGGGATGGGAAAACCACCAAAAATGTTATGTATACATATTCCAAAAAATGCACAAGTATGTGTTGAGAGAGAACACGTATTCCTGAAAATGAGGGTGTGTTCAGGTCGTAGAGCTGAAATTGTAGAATGGCTGTATTAGGCTTATGTATACACGGTACCAAGCTAGATAATAGGATGTTGAATATGATATACATGGGGACATTTTAAGGAATACCTAATATATAATATATATTGCATCTTTTTGGTTTTACCGCGCTGAAACGATATATTTATAAAACAATAACAATAATAATATTTGTGGTGTTTTTTTTATGAAGCTGAAGTGTTGTTTCTGTGGTTTCGAGTGGCAGGCGCGGAACGGGATTCCAAGAGCCTGCCCAGGCTGCAAAAGATATTTCATAAAGCGCGGGCCAGAGGTGTTGGATTGAAGTATTGCAGTTTCTGCGGGTGGAGGCTGGTCGGCTGGCGCTGTAGGAATTGCGGGTGGGTGTATTGATGTGTTGCTTATGGCTCCTGTTGGGGCTTTAAGAGGAGTTGATTTGATGGCTGAAAAGGCAAAAGAGGTAAAGAAGGAAGAACCTAGGAAGCCTGTTTATAGGGCTCGTTATGGGAATTGTAGTGGAGCGTTGTGGGTGAATGAGACTGGTAAGGGTAAGATGCTTAGCGCTACTTTCCAGAAATACTATAAGGATGCGCAGGGCAACGATAAGAACACTGGCTCGTTCGGCGTGAATGACTTGCAGAAATTAAGGTTGTGTGTGGAGGATGTGTTTCGTGAGATTGTGGTTAATGGTCGCAAGTATACTGAGGAGCCTGGCAACGAGGGTGATGTGTGAGTGATGCCCTAAATGTTTGATGGCAATAAGGGCTTGGCAGTTTACAGCATTCGAGGAAAGAAACGCAAATATGCAATTTCGTTTCAAGAAAGCAAAATTATCTAAGCTACAATTGAATCGAATAAAAAGAGAAATAAAAACAAAGGAGAATCCCAAATGACTTCTGGTCGGCGTGTGCTTGGTTTTTTCGAGAAGGATGCTGAACGTTGGCATTGCAAATTTAAATTTGGGCATCTTTTTTTTAACATACGAGATGATAAAAAGGAAAATCCTGAGAAATATGAAATTGACGTGAACAAGCTCGTGCCTGTTCGTTTGGCGAGTGAGTCTGTTGGGCTTGACTGGTTGGATAGAACAGCGCAGAAACTTTATGAGAGGCTTTTGAAGAGGAATCCTGCAAGTTGGACAAGACAGGCATATAAAATTGCTTTGCGAGATTTGGTTTCTGCTGCTCGAAAAGAGGCTG
>QMVF01000109.1 GCA_003660965.1 Microcaldota archaeon | reverse complement strand
GGAAAAGAAGAAAGCAGTAGGGCCTACATTTCCCCTCCCGCGCCCCCCATTCCTCCCGGGGGCATTCCGCCCGCGCCTGGAGGCATTCCTCCACCGCCTCCGCCTTTGCCCTTTGAACTAATCATGTCGTCTATGCGCAGGATCATTTCGGCGGCTTCGCTTGCGCTTGCAATTGCCTGCTTCTTCACCTTTGCAGGCTCAATCACCCCAAGCTTTTTCATATCAGATATCTCTGCCTTGTGCACTTCTATTCCAGTTGCCTCCGAGCCTTCCTTTTCATGTGCGGTTCTCAGCGAGACCAATGTATCTATTGCATCCATGCCTGCACTCTCTGCAAGGGTTTTCGGAACTATCTCCAGCGCCTCGGCAAAAGCAGTGATCGCAAGCTGCTCCCTTCCTCCCGTGCTTCCTGCATATTTGCGCAGGTGGTTTGCAAGCTCCATTTCAATGCTTCCGCCTCCAGTTACATAGCTTCCTTCCTCAACTGCGCTGGAAACTGCTCCCAGACAGTCTCTAACTGCACGCTCTCCCTCACTCACAACGTGCTCAGTGCTTCCGCGCACGAATATGGTTACGCTCTTCGGGTCCTTGCAGTTTTCAACATACACCATTTCTTCACCCGCAACCTTCTTCTCGCGCACCGTGCCCGCATAGCCCAAGTCCTCTGCGCTCAGGCCCTCCAGGCTGCTCACAATCCTTGCACCGGTCGCCCTCGCGAGCTTCTCCATATCGCTTTTCTTCACTCTCCTCACAGCGCTTATGTTTGCCTTTGCAAGGTAGTGCTGTGCAACATCGTCGATTCCCTTCTGGCAGAAGACCATGTTCGCCCCGCTCTTCTTGATTTTGTCAACCATGTCCTTCAGCATCTTTTCCTCCTGGTTGAGAAAGTCGCTCATCTGCTTTGGAGAGGTGATTTCTATCTTTGCATCCACCTCGGTCTTCTCGATTTCAATCGCACAGTCTATAAGGGCAATCTTTGCGTTCTTCACATGCTTGGGCATGCCGGAATGCACAATCTCCTTGTCCACCAGCACTCCGCTGATGTACTCTGTATCATCAATGTCTCCGCCCTCCTTCTTCTCCACCTTTATGAAGTCGTTGTCCACAATGACCTTTCCATCAGTTTTTTCAGCAACCTGCTTCACTGCCTGTACTACAAGCTTTGCAAGCTTCTCCTTGCTGGAGCCCACACCCACTGTCTTCGAGCCAATAGCTATGGTTGCTATCTTCTCAAGCGCATTCGTGTCTTCAGGCGTGACTTTCTGTGAAACCTTCTTAAGCTTCTTGGTGGCTTCACTTGCTGCCTGCTTGTAGCCGTTCACTATTGTGCTTGCATGAATTCCCTGGTCAAGCAGATCCCCGGCTCTCTTAAGAAGCTCGCCTGCAAGCATCGCAGCGGTGGTTGTACCATCACCAACTTCTTTATCCTGTGTCTTTGCAATCTCAACCATCATCTTTGCAGCCGGATGTTCAACATTCATTTCCTCGAGTATGGTGGCGCCATCATTGGTTATCACAACATCCCCTAGCTCACTTACCAACATCTTGTCCATTCCTTTGGGTCCAAGAGTTGTTCTGATTGCACTCGCAACGGCATACGCTATTGCTATATTCGTACGCTGTGCGTCCCTCCCCAGAATCCTGTCACTGCCTTCTGGCAGAAGCAACACCTGTTGTCCCCTCAATTCTCCCTTACCCATATTCTCACCTCATTGTTAACATGATTCGGAAACCGAGCACCCTCTTTAGATGTCTGGTAAGCTTATAGTGTAGCGATAAATCTTAAAAATCTGATGTTGGCGGTGCATTTAAACAAAAACTTCTGCACGCCGAAAGATTTCAAAGCCCTTGTCGGTTATTCTGTAAGGCACCAGCTTCTTCGAATGCCCTGTCCACCTCGCCTTCCTTATCTCAAGGGCATTCTGCTTCACATCTTTCTTCCTTATTTCGTGAAGCCTGAGCTCCCCATCACATATGAATGCCTCAACCCTGGCCGCACCCTTATCTATCCTCTCCTCCCCGGTCTCGCTTATAACCAGATTAACAGAATTCGCCCTTTCCAGAGTGCGCAGAAGGTATGATAGATACATCCTGTAAATATTCGTTCCGCCCGCAAATGCGGCGCTAAGAACGGTTATCGAATCAAGAACCAGCCGGTCAGGCCTGAAAGGGAGCTTTATGTCAAACTGCATATCTTCCTTGTCCTTCTTCTCAAACTCCTTTTTTACCGACTCCGAAAGCTCAAGCGGGTCTATCTGAAGGAACATCATCCTCTTCTGTTCAACCATTTTGGAAACCTTCCACCCAAAATTCTCCTCCATGTGCCTCTGCATCTTTTCAATAGGCTCCTCGAATGAGATGTAAATCACCTTTTCGCCGGCTACAGCGGAGTTATATGCAGACTGCATACAGAATGTGCTCTTGCCAGTACCAACGCCCCCGCTCACAAGCAGGGTGCTACCCCTTTCAACTCCCTTCTTGTCGAACAGCTCGTCTACGGCGGACACTCTAACAGGTAATACACCCCTATCCTTGCTTTTCGAAGGCGCCATGAAACCACGTGGCTATATTCAGTCTCACGTTTTTAAATTTATGTTCAGCAATAGTTGTAAGGCGCGTTTTGGTGTTCAGATGGATTACCAGACTACTGCAGATATCAAAATCCCTGATAAGATGATTGACAGAGTCATTGGCCAGGAAAAGGCAGTTGAAATTATACGGAATGCTGCAAAACAGAGGCGCAATCTGCTGCTCATAGGAGATCCGGGAACGGGAAAGAGCATGCTAGCCCAGGCAATGGCTGAGCTCATGCCCGCAGAGGCATTGGAAGACATACTCATCTATCCGAACAAGCTCGATGAGAACCGCCCAAAAGTCAAGATTATAAAAACATACCAATCCGATCCGAAATTTCCTGATTCTGGCAAGAAGGGGGCGCAAATCGGGATGGGAAGGCGCATACTGCAGCAGGCGAGGAGAAGGGGCCAGATGGGCGGAGGCTCCGGAGGCGTTCCTTCCTCTATGATTTTCTTCCTCCTCCTATTCGTGGGTATAGTGGTTCTTTCCTTTACTGATGTTCTGCCACAAGGAGACAACAAATGGATTCTGGCAGCAGCAATTATAGGTATATTCATGCTCGCATCTGCCTGGATATTCTCGTCCCAGCTGCAGCGCAGGCTTGGAGTTTCACAGGATATGGGAGAGCCAAAGCTGGTTGTAGATAACACGGGCCTGAAGGCAGCACCAT
>QMVF01000108.1 GCA_003660965.1 Microcaldota archaeon | reverse complement strand
TTCTTAAGCTCCTCCAGCTTCACCTCTCCTTTCAAAACCAGCTCGGCAGCTTCTTCAGCCGCCGCCTGCCTTGCCTCAGCTACTTCATTTTGATTTGGCATTTAAACCACGCTTCAGAATAAATTAGCAAGCAGACCCATTATCGAATATGCTGCCTGTTCGAATATGGGGAACAGAAGAAGGCCGTTATTGGTTGCCTTGTAATCGCTTACCAGCGTGGTTTTCACGCTCAGATGAACCCTCTCCTCCCCTTCTATTCTATCGCTTGAAAATGAACGAACTGCCACAGTTACATCGTACTCTCCATCCTCCGCACCCACCAAATCGTACTGAACGCTCTTGCAGGTGCCATAAGGAACGAAAACAGCCTTCTTGTAATCCCATGCAGGCAGGCCTTTTGCACTTATTTCAAAGGCATCACTTGCGACCCCCTTGTTCTCAATCATAACAGTGTAAGTTGCAGGCTGGGTAGCTCCGGTTTCCTTTTCAGAGGGCAAAACTTCCATTCCAAATACTTCCCTTGAAACGTTGACTATGAGCTTCAAATTCACCTCTCCCAATCCCTCCTTATTCTCAATATCAACCGAGCGCACCAGCACTTCATACTCTCCATCTGGTGCTTCCTTTGCTACGGTTATTCTGGCCTTGAGCGGCTGCTCGTAAAGGAAGCTGTCTTCAGCAGTCCATCCTCCCGGCACATCCACTACTTCAAGCCTGTCCCATCTTCCTCCAATTCCATGAATTCCCCCTGTTTCAACCAGTGCATCTGCTTCTACAAACACAGTCTGGCCAGGCCCCACAGTTCCTAAAAACACCTCTCCATCATCCTGCACCATCACATACACTGGCTTTAGAACCTGCAAATCCGCAGCACATGCTGCGCCTGCGAGAAGCACCAGAGCTGCTAAAAGCACACCCTTCATAACCATAAATCCAATCGAGTACATATAAATTTATTCCCCTAGAGTAAAAGGGAGATAATAAGAACCGTAGACAAGTTAAAAGGGAGATAATAAGAACCGTAGACAAGTTAAAAGGGAGATAATAAGAACCGTAGACAAGTTAAAAGGGAGATAATAAGAACCGTAGGTTCTTATAGCCCCGTAGTCTAGCGGTCAAGGATGCCAGGCTCTGGAATAACCCTTTCTTTCGAAAAGAAAGCGTTAACGGAAAGAAACAACGGAAAGAAATAGGGAAACCTGGTGACGTCGGTTCGAAAGAAGGGGGCACGCTTCGCGCCCCCTTTCTAAACCCCACAAAACTCGAAAATCCGACCGGGGCTATTTCTTTCTTCTCTTAGATGTCTTCTTACCTGCCTTCTTCTTAGAAGCCCTTCCTTTCTTCTTAGCTTTTTTAGATGGCTTGGCTTTGCTTGGTTTGGGCTTGCTTTCCAGCTCGGCCATTTTCTTTGGAGCCTGTACTATTGTGGATTCAAGCAGTTTGCGCTTCTGGTCCTCAGTAAGCATACCATTCAGCTTCTCAGACTTACCCTTCCACACAAGGTAAATGCGAGTAAGGTTGTAGTCAACCTCTATTGCATTGTCCTCCTCAAGGGCTCTTGCCCAGACCTCGACTTCCAAAGGCGATACTCCGAGTATGTTAGCAGCCTCTCTCACTTCCACCCTGCCCTTCTCGCGTACTAGCCTTACAAGTTCATCAATATCTGTTGTAATCATACTGTCATCTTCCTCTTTATCCTCCGCTTCTTCCCTGTATGGAGCAAGCTCCCGGGGAACCTCCTCATCAATAACTATTTCCTCCTCAACTTCAGGCTTTCTCATCTTAATATAAGTCCAGCCGCTTAGGCCTATCAAAAGCACCAGCACCACTATTCCAAGGGGCCCCATCATTCCAACTATCTTGCCCGCACCCTCGCTAACCGTACCTACCAAAAAGGCAGCAGTTCCTGGACTGGCATTCTGCTCCTCTTCCTCCTCATCTGAAGGCTGCACCTCTTCATTTACTGCATAAATGTAGGTGGGTGTGCTCATGTGCCTGTGAGGAACGTTGAATACGTATGCACCAACCTCGCGCGAAACAAAGGAGGCCTTTCCCTCTTCATCAGTCTTCAGATCAAACTTATAGCCTGCGGGCGTTATAACCTCCACCATCTCGCCTGCAAGCGGTTCAGAGTTTATGCTGAGCCAGACAGTAATTTCCTCTCCGATTACTACATTGGATGCCCTCAGAGCCACTGTGGGTAGGGTGTAGTCTATAAGCGGCTCTCCAATTTCAGTTCTCTCATCAGCTATTACAAATGATACTATCTTGCTCTCACCAGGCTCCAATTTACCAACATATACTGAGTGAGTTTCTCCCTTGCCAACTCCCTGCTCAATTTCTACATCCATTACGCCTTCATCATCCTTATTCGTAACTTCGTACTCCACTATGGTTTCCTTGTAAAGCTCGGCAGTCCCCTGTATTCTATAGCTTATCGAGCCAGTTCTTACTATTATCAATTTGCGCTTCACAGATAGAACCTCATCATCAAAGCTCTCCTCAATTGTTTGAAGCACTTCCTTGCCTGGCCCAATTACTGCCTCGCCTCCCGGCACATCGTATACGCAGTCAGGGTTTGATGGGTCAAATGGCCTGTCCTCTGTACAGTATATTCTAGAAGCCGAAAGTGGCACCAGCAGTAGCATTACTAATACAGCATATAAGAGTCGGCGCAGGTAATCACCTGCAAAAAATTATGAATTTTCGGGTATTTAAACCTTAACATTGCTAAGGGCATGGGTATTATGAAACTATATAGATCAAGGGATGCTGATTTGCGATTTCTCGACGGTAAGCGCATAGCTGTGCTGGGCTATGGCAGCCAGGGCGCTGCCCAAGCACTATGCTTCCGGGACTCCGGGCTGGATGTGATTGTGAGTGCGCGCAAGAACGGGCCTTCTTGGAGAAGGGCAAGTACTGATGGCTTTGAACTTGCGGAATTCAGCGAGGCTGCGCGCAAGTGCGATATCGTGTGCATGTTGATAAGCGATACGAGCCAGCCCGAAATTTACTACAAGTTCATTCATAAACACATGAAACGAGGCAAAACCCTGTATTTCTCGCATGGCTTCAACATAACTTATGGCTTCATAAAGCCCCCACCTTCTGCTGATGTAATAATGGTTGCACCCCATGGGCCCGGAAAGCAGCTGCGCGATCTTTACCTTGAGGGGAAAGGTTTGCCTGCACTTCTTGCGGTTAATAATGATGCGAGCGGCAAGGCGGAGAAAACTGCGCTTGCACTTGCAGCAGCATGCGGCTTTACCCGAGCAGGCGTGTTCAAAGCACCCTTCAATAATGAGACCTATGCAGACC
>QMVF01000107.1 GCA_003660965.1 Microcaldota archaeon | reverse complement strand
TTTGGAGTTATGAAGGATAAAGAGTATAAGAAGATGCTTAAGAACATTGCACTTCTTGCTGATGAAGTGATTGTTAATGAGCCCGCGCTTGAAAGAAGCGCAAAGGCTGAGCAGGTTGCGCGAATTGCACGTAAATATAATAAGCAGACGAGAGTAGTGGAGGATGTGAGGGCATCGGTGAGAGAGGCGAGGAAAAGTGCGGGCAAGGAGGGCGTGGTTTTGATTACCGGCTCGCTCTATATGCTTGCAGAGGCAAGGGGGAGAGATTAAGGTGAGCTTGTGAAAAGAAAAATGAAGGATGAAATTATTGATAAGAGGAAAAAGCATGAGCGCGAGCATATTGAGAGCAAGAGCGCTTCTATTATGAGCAAGCTTTTTGAGCTTCCTGAGTTTGAAAAAGCAGGGGTTGTTCTGTTTTATGCTTCAAAAAGAGATGAAGTGCAGACCTTGGAGATGATTCAGGCTGCACTTGACAAGGGAAAGAAGATTGTGCTTCCGATAACGGTGGTTGAAGGCAAGAACCTCATACTTTCTGAAATCAAAAGCGTGAGGGAGCTGGTGGAAGGCGCATTCGGTGTGCTGGAGCCTGCTAATTTCGTGCCAGTTGAAGAGAGGCTTATAGAGTTGGCAGTTGTACCAGGTGTTGCTTTTGATTCGCAGGGGGATAGGATTGGGCATGGAATGGGCTATTATGATAAGCTGCTTAAGAAACTGAAGTGCCCCATAATTGGGCTGGCATTTGAATTCCAATTAGTAGATGACATTCCGGAAGAGGAGCACGATGTGCGAGTTCATAAAATAATTACTGAGAAAAGGGTTATTGAGTGTGAATGAATGACAATTAAAGTGGCTGTATTTGCAAGCGGAAGAGGCAGTGATTTCCAGTCAATAATAGATGGCGTTGAAAAGGGCGAGGTGGATGCGCAGATAGTTCTTATGATTACGAACAACCCAGAGGCAGGGGCAATTGAAAGAGCCAAAACACACCATATTGACTACTTAGTAATTCCGTGGAAGAAGTATGAAAATAAGGAGGAGTATTTTGAGGTTGTTGATAAGGAGCTTGAGAAGCGCGGAGTTGAGCTCATAGTTCTTGCGGGCTGGATGAAAATCATAAGAAGCAAGAAGTTCTTGGAAAAGTGGAGGGGCAGGATAATCAACATTCACCCTTCGCTCCTTCCAAAATATCCGGGTGCGCATGCGCAGAAGGATGCGTTTGAGGCTGGGGAGAAGGTTTCAGGCTATACTATTCATTTTGTTGACGAGAGCCTGGATGCCGGGCCCATAATTTACCAGGAGGAAGTTGATATAAGTGGATGCAAGAGTGCGGATGAGGTTGCTGCTACTATTCTGGAGCGCGAGCATGTGGGACTGCCTAAAATTGTGGACAGCTTTGCTAAAGGCAAGTACGAAATAAAGGGAAAGGAAGTGAAGTACGTGAAGAGAAAGTGAAGGATTTAAATACCTGGAAAGGCATAAAGCAATACTAATTCCGGGGTTTGGTTATGACACTGAAAAGAATTAAGCCACTACAGGGAATCGAGAACACTCGGTTGTATGATACTGTAAGAAGGTCTACTCAGTGCGGAATGGACATGAGGGGGGGAACGCTGCAAAGGAGAACTGCGAGATTCGAGCTTTTGAATGGCGCAATTATGCGCAGATTGCACCCAACGGATTCTGACTCGGTTGCAAAGGCAAGGAAACTGATGGCGAGCAGGCTCGGTGAGGGAGAGGTCGAGAGCGTTGACGAGATGAAGGCTCAGCTCGAGCACGCTAACAGATATTTGGTGGTTTTTGAGAGCAAGCACGGCATGCTCGGTGCTGCATTCGGCTTTTACAATGAAGAGAACAACTCAGCGCAGCAGACAATCCTAACTGTTGATGAAAACCATGAGGGAGAGGGAATCGGGACAGCGCTTTCATTTGCAAGAATAATAATTGCGGCAGACATGGCTGGCACGATAGAGGACTTGAGCTATCTTACTTCTGAGCTCGTGCCCGGTGATGTTGAAGCAATAGCTGCGATTTACAAGAACCCAGCAGGAAGGGGCAATGCGTTTGCAGTTGACTTCGTATACCCCCTTCCGCCACTCTCCAATAACTGGACCAATGATGCAGAGATGGTCGTGCTGCCACACGTGATGCTATTCATTCCCGTCCAGAAGGATATGAGTGCGGAAACTGTTGAGCGGAGAGCGTTTGAAGGGGTAGCGGTGGGGAACCAGAAGGTGCTTTATGGTGATGAGAAGGCACGTATAATCCAGTACGAGATAGATGGGCAGTTGGAAGATTCAAAAGAGGTACGGCTGGTTTCGTTGAATGAACCTGATGAAAGGAAAGATTTGGGAGAAAAAATTGAAATCTGGAAGGGCAAAAACGTCTGGACTCCTGCAAACATAAGAACGCTGCTAGATAATCCGTTGGCAGGCGAGCTAATTAAGGACTAGGCACTGAGCGAATAGCGCTTGTCCACGTACGGGAAGCCTGTTTTTGATGCTGAGGTGAGTGCATCCAGTGCATAGTTCACAACTATGTAACTGACTGCTATTCCGAGTGCGAATGAGAAGCGCTCCATAATTGCAAGCGGAATTACAAGGTTCCATTGCGCTGCACTCATGGGCACTGTGTAGAGCCACACTATGCTTCCGATTGCGTGCGCAGTTAGAGTTGAGCCCAGGCTTTTAACAAGCAGATTGTTGCGTACAAAGGTGCCTGCTAAGGGTATGAGCCAGAAGATGAGCGGGTAATACCAGACCTGGATGCCTACTGGGTGGAGCCAGAAGAGTAGAATTGCAAGTGCAGGTATGATGGCACTGAATTTCAGGTGCGAGCGCGAGAAGTATACGGCTGCGAAGAGCATTGGAAGCAGGCGGAGTATGTTGATTGCATCGAATGCCCTGCCCTGTAAAAAGTAATTGGAAAGTTCTGAAAGAAGAATGGCTGCAACACCGAGGCCTGCGCCCAGGAATGAGCCTGCAATAGGGCCGAAGAACTGGAAGAGCGTAAAGGTTTGATTGTCCGCACCGATGATTGCGGAATAGTTGATTCTGCTTCCTATCAGCGCCAGTGCGCCGAAGAGCAGAACGAAAGCCAGTTTCCTCTCTGCATTCTTATTTAATTTCATTCTCGCACCCCCACAAAATATCTATAGGATCGCCGGGCACTATATGGTGCTAGTGTTTTTAAAAAACTTTCTTTCAAATCAGCATTGGTGAGCAGGCTAAAGGGAAAAGTAGTGGTTATAACTGGTGCCAGCAGCGGCATTGGGCTCGCTATGGCTAGGAAGTTTGCTGCTGAGGGAATGAAAGTGGTGATGGGTGCGC
>QMVF01000106.1 GCA_003660965.1 Microcaldota archaeon | reverse complement strand
TGATTTCTGGTGGCTGAGAGGAATACTTCACGTACTATTGAAATCAGGGTTTTGAGAAGTATAAGGGCTACGAAAACTATTCCGTAGAACAGAGGGAGTGGAATTTGAGTTGTTGGGTTTACAATTTGAAGTACGATTGAGAGAAGGATGAGGCTGAACACGTCTTCTGCTACGGTGGCTGCTACTATTGATTTGCCAAGCCGCGTACCCAGAAGGCCGCTGGATTCAAGAGCTGGTATTACTACAGCTATGGAGGAGGAGATGAAAATTGTGCCCAGCAGAAGAGCTCCCAGTATGTCATATCCAAAGTAGGTTGCTATTCCAAAGCCTATAAGGAAAGGTATTAAGCCGTTTAGAACTGCCATCCTTGCGACTCCTCGCCTGAGCTTGGCAATGCTTGAAAGCCTTATCTCAAGCCCGGCCATGAACATGAGGAAAATTAGCCCGATGGTTCCTAGGAAATTTGTGGTTTCATTTGGAGTGAATATGTCGAATCCATAAGGCCCTATCAAAATGCCGGCGAATATAAGGGAGACTACATAGGGAACGTGCAATTTGCGGAATAGTTCGGAAAGGAAGAGTCCTGCCGAGATCAATATCAAAAAGGATAGCAATTCTGCCATGTAAATAAATGAAAAAGGGGGTTAAAAAAGGCAGCCTTCCAATGCACCGGTTAGTTCAACCTTACTATTTAACCTTCAAATACATTTCCGAAAGCTTCCGTATTTCGCGCACCTTTGCGTTAGCAGCCTCTATTACTGAAATCAGCTCTACAAACATGCTTCCGGAATGGGAATTTTCTGAGGAGAGCAGCTCCAGATGCTCGCCATAGCTTTCATTTATCATCTGAATTATCTGCTTGTCGTTCTGTCTCATCCTTTCTATTTTATCTTCCGGAATTTTACTGAAATAATCCTTGACTATGGTTGTATTATGCTTGAATTTGGAGTAAATTTTGTTCAGACGCTTCATTGCATCAGTTGGAAGCCCAGTACCTGATTCAGTTATGTTGCCTGAAAGCGAGCCCAGGCGCTTTCCGGAATCGCCAAGGCGCTCCATTACATTGGATATGCGCACCAGAAGCATAGTTCTCCTCGCTTCCTTTTTGCAGAGCCTTCTTCTGGAGAGCTCCAGAATGCTCTTTTCAATCCTCTCATCCAGATAATCATTTACTGCCTCCAGCTTGGAAACGCGCTGGAACTTGTCAGGGTTGTTTGTTTTCAGTATTTTCATTGATTCATCGAAGAGCGAAAGGGTAAGGTCCAGTGAATGGTGAAGCTCCTTCTCAATGAGCTCGAATGCATGGTCTGTACTCTCCGGAAGCTTTTCCTTAAGGTATTTGGTTTTGAAAAGAACCTCCTGCTCCTTTCCAGGCACCATGCGCGCTACAAGCTTCTTGAATGGTTGAATTGCTATTAGGAAAATCAGTGCAGCCACTAGGTTGAATATCAGATGGGCATTTGCTATCTGATGGGCAGGCGAACCACCAAGTTGTGCTACAGTAGAAGCAAAGGGAGAGAGGAAGGGAAGGAAAAGCAGCACCCCGCCTATGTTGAACAGAATGTGTGCGGCTGCAACGCGCCTTGGATAAAGGTCCATTTTCAGAGAGGCAAGGGCGGCAGTGGTTGTGGTTCCCAGGTTTGCACCTAGAATCAGAGGTATGCCCTGGTCCAAGGTTAAAAAGCCGCCTTGGGCAAGCAGAACCACCAGGCCGGTGGTTACTGAGCTTGACTGGAAAAGGGTTGTTAAAACCGTGCCCACTGCAAGCGCTATGAACACGTTTGACAGCTTTGAAAGGTAGTCCGTCACTATAGGATCTCCCTGCAGAGGCTCTAGGGCATCTGAAATCAGGGCAAGACTGAAGAATACAAGGCCAAAGTAGAAGAGCGGCTTTCCAAGGAATTTGTATTTTCCTCCCACCAGACCTACCAGAAAGCCAAGAATTATGAATATGGGGGCAAAGGAGGTTAGTTTGAATGCTATTAGCTGCGCGGTAACGGTAGTACCCACATTTGAACCAATGATTATACCAAGGCTCTGGGAGAAGGAAATCACTCCTGCATTTACAAGGCCCACCACAATCACGGTGGTAGCAGTGCTTGATTGGATTATCGAAGTAACCGTTGCTCCCAGAAGCGCGCCTTTGTACCTGTTTGCGGTGAGCTTTTCAAGCAGTTCGCGGAACCGGTTTCCAACCACCACCTGAATTTCCTTGCTGAAATGGTCTATTCCGTAAAGAAAGAGTATGAGTGCAGGAACTGCCGTGAACCATAAACTCCATGCTGGGTGGATGTGATCAGCCTCTTTCGAAGATTGGTTGGAGGTCTATTTAAATGCGCTGGTGGGCAGGATAGTGAAGAAGGTATAAAAATCTAAGGAAGGCTAAGGATAGGGTGGAGGTAGTTGAATGAAAGATGAGATGAGCGGAAAGGAAGCGCACAGGCTGGAGTTCTGCAATTATACTGGAAAGTGGATTGCTCCTGAGAATGTAAAGGCTTCGAAATGGATTGGGAAGACCAAGAGGCTTGTTATTTCAAAAAAGGCATGGAGCAATATGGAGTTCAGGAAGATGTACAAGAACAACCAGGCAGTATATGAGGGGTGATGTCGTGGAAGTTAAGAAGAGGAGCGGAAAAACAGAGCCTTTTGATGAGGCTAAGCTGAGAAAATCAATTAAGAAGGCAATTGTGGATGCGGGCGCAGCAGTTGAGGAGAAAGGGGAACTTGTTGAAAATGTGCTCAAGGAGACAGTGGAGGCAGTTAAGCAGAAGGGAGAAGTGAGTACTGGCTTTCTGAGGGAAACTGTACTCGGAGCACTGGACAAGGCAGATGCAACCGTATCCTCTGCATGGAGAGCTTTTGACAAAAAGTACAAGGGCAGATGAGTCAGAATGCCGTGCAGATGGGTGGAAAGTTTTTAAAGCCCGGCTGCAATAGGCAGGCATGAGCGGCATTGTGAATAGTCTTATGAAGGCTTTTTTGATTTTTTCTATATGCGCGGGTTTAGCAACAGCCGGCTCGTATCTTATAATAATTGATGCGAGCGGAAGCATGGACGAATACCTTGAAAGTGGTCAGACCAAAATAGCTGCAGCCAAATCAGCTGCCAAATCATTCATAGACAAGTCAGGAAGCAACCAGATTGCAATAATGAGATTCTCTTACTGTAATGACGATGGCGATCCTCTGAGCGGGGACATACGGGTGACCCAGGAATTTACCACTGACAAAGATGATTTGAAGGATGCGGTTGACGATATAGTTACTGGCGGGGACACTCCGATAGCCGAGGCAATTGTTGAGGGAAGGGAGTACATAAAGGATGAACTCGGCAGTGG
>QMVF01000105.1 GCA_003660965.1 Microcaldota archaeon | reverse complement strand
GGGCATAACGAGCCTCCCACTGTCCCTACCTGGGACCTGGTGAAATCACTACTCCGTGAACATGCGGAGGACTTTCAAGGGGAAACGAAGACCCCGTGGAGCTTTACTATAGCCTGTTGTTGAAACGTGATGTCTGCTGCGGAGCGTAAATGGGAGCCGTTATGTCATGCCTTCCGGGGCATGAATAGGCAAAAGTGTAACACCATTCGGCAGTTGTTACGTTTCTAACCCAAAAGGGACAACGGCAGGTGGATAGTTTGGCTGGGGCGGTACGCCCTCGATAAAGAAACAAGGGCGCCCAATGTTCTGCTTAGCCGGGTCAGAAATCCGGCGTGAAGGGTTAAAGACAAATGCAGGGCTGACTGTATCCTTAAAAGCGTGGGATGCAGAGACGAAAGTCGGGCTTAACGAACCTTGGTACCTTTTTGATGAGGGTCCAAGCTGTCAGACAAGCTACCCCGGGGGTAATTCGTCTAGTGGAACTTTTATTCAACCGCTGGACGAACTCCATACAGGCTCGTCGCGGGCGAGAGACGGAAATTTTCCGAATTTTTCGCAAGCGCTTCGCGCCAAGGTCCATCGTTTCCTTGAGTTCTCTATCGGGGAACATAGGGAGAAACGAACACACATCGGCTTTCGATGGAAGCCGGTTCGTGATGGACGTTGGCTCGTGTAAGCGCGGTTTGATGGTAAATTTCTGCTCAAATACACATCGACCCCGCGGTTTGGTACATCGCTGTCGGCTTAGGTCATCCTGGCGGTGCAGGAAACCCTTTTTCGGCGCTCCGAAAAGCGTTTACGGAAAAGGGTCTGTAGGCCGCCAATGGTTGGGTTGTTCATCCATTAAAGACCTACATGAGCTGGGTTCAGAACGTCGCGAGACAGTTCGGTAGTATCTCTTGGAAGTGTTGCTGCTTGAGAGTAAGACTCCTTAAGTACGAGAGGAACTTGGAGTCGGCGCCTCTGGTGTACCGGTTGTGACAAGCATCGCCGGGCAGCTACGCGCTGGGTGGATAAGACCTGAAAGCATCTAAGGACGAAGCCACACTCAAAACGAGGCAGCATGGCGAGAGCAATAGACTCTTTTGATAGAGCAGGGGTGTTAGAGGTTAGCTCACGCGAGCCTTTCAGCCCGCTGCTACTAAAGCCTGAACCATATTCGTCTTAAGGAGATCGTTCGTGTAAATCGCATCCCGCTTTCTGCTTCGGCAGAAAGGGGCGTCAATTCGCTTCGCGTAATGGCCGTGGCCCAAGTTTATGATTATTAGCGTGAGCACCGTACAAGGGGGCATAAAGCTTTAAATTAAGGTCGAGGAATTAACGAATATGAAAAGAGCAGCTCTTTCACTTTTTGTTTTGCTCCTCCTATCTAATTTTGCCCTTGCACTGGACGGGCCAGTTGCAGCATATATACCAACCACACTAGACGTTTCGCTGGGCAAGGCGGATGATGATAGCAATGTAAAACTCATAGTGAAGATATATGAAGTGAAGTCAGATGGCACAAAAGAGGCACTTATAGATCCAAAGAACTCGGAAACTACGCATGATTTCTACGTTTATGAGGGAATGATATCAAAGCGAGACATTTTGAGCGAGCATCCAGTTCCCAGCGACCCATACTATATTGTAAGCGGCTCTGGGGATGTTGATTTCAATACAAATAGGGCTGAAATAGAATTTCCAAGGCCTTCTGCACAAGAATGTTTTGTAACTGTTGTTTACTGGGGCTATGAGGATGCATCCTATGACCCTGCGGTGAGCTATGCGCCTTCGCTTGCAACCATACCTGCCTGCGAGTCTGGGGGCGTGATAACCTTCGCAGATGTTTTGCCGAGTAATCTTACAACTGCTCTCTGCCTGCCTCTTGTGCTGCTGCTAGGCTTGCTGGTAGCTTCGATGTATGTGCAAGGAAAGAATGTTCTGGCAGGCTTTGACTTCTCCTCACCTCGCGTGAGCGGTGGAAGGCACTATACTATGAGAAGAAGGTGGGCAGTGCATGCTGTGGGAACCATGCTTTTCAATATGGGCATGTTTGGAGGCACGCAGTACTCTCAGCAGAAGGGTGCGAAGAAAGACCAGCAAAGAATTGAAACCCGAAGGGATGCCACCACAACCAAAACACCAGAAGGAGACAGGACAGTACTGCCAGGCATGGAAGGGCAGCACAGGGCTTTGAGCAATCAGCTTCAAGAAATACGGGAGAGGAGAGGGCAGATGAACGATCTTAGATTTGGAAATCAGGCTCTTCAGCGGGGCTCGCCTGTGGGAGTTGTTGGGCATCCGTTTATAATTGGAAGCGGCGGTGGATTGATAAGAAGAGGGCAGACTGGACAGGACATAGGTATGGGGGCTGCAGGAAGTATAGATACTATAATAGGGGAAATCAGTGGACTGTTCAATATTGGAAAGAACATAAAGGCAGGCCTAATGCCTAATTTAGAGCCAACTAAGGCAGATATTGAGGCAGGAAGGGCTGCTCTTCTAATGAGCCTTCCGTTGATCAGAAACTTCTATCAAATATATGCAGCTTTGAGAGGCACTGCAGCAGCCATGGGCTATAATCCAAGAACTCAGAAGGCACGCGAAAGGGAAGGGCAGGCGCTTGAAGCTGAGGCAGAAATAGAGCGCTTGGCAAATGAGAATCGGGAATTGGAAGCACAACTTAGCGAGCTGGAGCAGCAAAGAACTGATGCTCTTAGCCAGGGCAAACAGACGGAAGCAGATGCTTTGCAACAGCAGGTAGAGGAGATCCAAGGAGACATTGAAGAAAATATTGGTAAAATAATCATTGAGTATACTGAAGTTCTGATAAACAGGGAGCTTGCGCGTTCTACAGATGCTGTTGACAGTATAGAGCAGATAAACAGAGTGATTGAGGGAGATCGTGTTGAAAACATAATCAACAGCAACGAAATGACAGCAGTACAAAAGGAGGAAGCGCTTCAGCAGATAAATGAGGAAACCAGGGCATGGAGGCAGCAGCTGGGAGGGCTTGGCTATCAGTTTGATTTCACTGCAATTCAAACTCAGGGGCAGTGGAATGAGATGAATGAGTCTTTTCAGGATGCATTGACTGTTGAAACGGACATGATAAACAACCTTCCAAGTGTACGGGGGCTGGAAACGATTTCTGAATTGCTTTTCAGACGAGAGGAGGTGGCGGCTTCTAGCAGGTTCAAGCTTCAGGCTGCCAGAATATACAATGCAACTGGGACTGAAATAACAATGGAAGAAGTTGGGGAGCGCTGGAAGGAGATTTACAATACGGTGCCGGATGATATGCGGAAGGTAGGTGTTCCTCAGGAGTTTGCAAGCAATTTCATGGGTTTCATGAATGAGTATGGCCATGCGGGAATTGCG
>QMVF01000104.1 GCA_003660965.1 Microcaldota archaeon | reverse complement strand
GCCAGAGGGCGCAAGTATTACGCATGGATCGCCATCTACTATTTCCTCGCGCTTCTGCTTTACTGGCTCGAAAATTTTGGATTCGAACGGGGAGTTGTTTGAAAGCACCCTGCGCTGAACGCTCTGCCTCAGGAATTCTGGGTAGGCTGTGTGTATGGCACTTGCCTCCAGCACCATTCCATCTATGTATACCGGCACGTTGAAGTCCGGGTTGCGCTGCGCGTATTCCTCAAGCACCAGCATAACTTCCTGTGATCTTCCAACTGCGAATACTGGTACAAGCACCTTTCCCTTTCTGGCAAGGGTTTTTGTAATTGCCTCCATAAGCTTGCGCTCAGCCTCCTGCCTTACTGGCTGTATATCCTTCCTACCTCCATAAGTGCTCTCAAGAAATATGGTTTCAACGCGCGGGAATGCGGCATTGGCAGGGTCGAAGAGCTTGGTGAAGCCATACTTCAAATCCCCTGTGTAAACCAAATTATGCAGCCCTTCGCCTATGTGCAAGTGCACCATTGCGCTTCCCAGTATATGGCCTGCATTGTGGAAGGTTAGCTTTATTTCAGGCGTGATGTCGGTAACATCCTCATAATCGCGCACAACTACATGGTCAAGCATCTTGCGCACGTGCTTGGTTTCATAAGGTGCTGGCGTGTCGCCTTTTGAAAGCACCTTTATGTAGTCGAATTGAAGCAGTGCCATTAAATCCCGAGTTGGAGGAGTGCAGTAAACAGGCCCATCGTAGCCGTACTTATATAGATAGGGTATGAAGCCCGAGTGGTCCAAGTGTGCATGCGAAAGCACTACTGCATCTATTTGATCAAGCGTAATTCCCATTGACGCCAAGTAGGGGAATGCCTTGGGTCCTTCGTTGGTCTCGGGGTTTACACCGCAGTCTATCAGAATTTTGTCATTAGGAGTCTGTACAAATATGCACATTCTTCCAACTTCGTGGAAGCCTCCCAGAGCAGTCACCTTTACCCAATCAGCCTTTGCATCAGGCAAGGAGCTTATTGTCTTTCCAAGGCTGTTGAGGAATTTCTTTCTAACATCTGAATTCTTGTGCATTGACTTGCGTATTCCGCTCACCGTGCTGCTGGGCATGGTGGGGGTGCGCAGAATCTTGGGAGCCCAGCCAGTTTGGAATATTATTTCCTTAAGCGTAGAGCCCCCCTTTCCAATAACTAAACCGGGCTTTAGTGAGTCAATTGCAACCTCGCAGAATTGGGGGAAGAAGGTTATGTCTGTAATGCCTGCCTCCTCCGGCACGATTTCCTTTATCTTTTCCTTGGCCTTTTCAGCATCCAGCAGCGAGGAAGGATCGCTGCGTATGAGCACCCGCTTTCTCAGAGTGCCCGCTATCTTGCGTATTAAATTTTCATCCTTGTAGAAGCTCGCAAGGTTTTTCAAATATATAACTACGTCTGGGCCTTCATACTCAACCTTGCTCAGTGAGCATTCAGAAGGTAGAAGCGCTTCGACCTTTTTTTGCATTTCATTATTTGCATTAGCCAAAAAAACCGCCTTAATGGCCGAGAGAACTTTGGTCGCCAAAATTCGCTCAGGCTTTTTTCAAAGATTCCAGAATTTTCTTCACGTCTTCCCTACCATACCTCTTGAAGCCGCGCTTGTCCACATGTACCAAGTCTATGGACTCTCCAGTTGCAGAATCGCGCTTCATTGCAGTTGCAATTGCGCGCACTGCCAGATTTGCATTCTCCTTTATTGGCTTGCCCTCCTCATACTGGTCCTCGAGCAAGCCATATGCCATTGGTGAGCCGCTTCCAGTTGAAACTATGTTTTCACTGGTAACTCCGCCAAGTGGATCGAGATTGTATATGGCGGGCTTTGAATCCACCCCGCCAAGCAGAAGCTGTACGAAGAACGGGAACATCTTGTACTGGAACATTATGTTTGAGAGCAGAGTAGTTGCCGCACTTACGCTCATTGATTCTTCATTCCTCATCTTGTAAAGTTTCAGCTCTGCCTGCATCACCCGCACCAGAGTCTGTGCATCCGCAACTGAGCCCGCTATGGTAAGTGCCATGTTGTCTGCTATTTGATGTATCTTGTCCACTTCCTTAGCTGCTATGAAATGACCCATGCTTGCCCTTTTGTCTGCCGCAAATACTATACCGTCAGAGCATACTAGGCCTACGGTTGTAGTGCCCTTCTTTGCATTTTGATTTTCCAATTAAATCACATCTAAGGCGCTCATTTCCTATTGGAAAGTGGTCGCTATTTAATTAACAGAAAAGCGCTGAACTGTCCCTATAGACACTGTAAAGTTATTTAAGCTTTTTGCGCTTGCCGCGTGCACTTATGCTTTCTTGTGGGGCGTTTTTATTAGCGCTTCCACGTTTTTCATTTCATCATACATTCCGAGGCAGGAGTAGAGGTTTGAGGCTGACTGAAGCAGCTCCTTGCCCCTCTTGCTGTTCACCCCTCTAATCTGCCCGAGCTCCTCAAGCTTCTCTGCTGTTTCCTTCCAGCCTTTACTGAAACGTTTTAGCCCGTCAGTTGAGAACAGGCCTGCCAGCACGCTCACCTTTTCATCCAGTCCAGTGCGCCTCTCCTCGCCCGTTATGCGTTCATCTAGAAGCAGTTCTGGGCCAAGGCATGCTGCATCCATTAGGTTCAAATCAGAGCTGCGTGTTTCTGGGGGCATGATTGAGCCCAGGTATACGAGCAAGGCAAGGGCATTGGTTGCGCCCAGCTCATCTACAAGAAGCTGCACGGTCTGACCTCCATGAATCTCCCTCAGATTGTCCACTGCATTCAACTTGTCTGCAAGCAGATCAGTAGTTTCAGCGTCTTCCAAATCCACTACACCCATCCTTGCCCCTTTGGGAAGGGGCGTGTTGAGAATTGCAAGCGAAAGCGCAGTTGCAGCAGATTGCTCGATGGGCATGGAAGCTGGCTTACGATCATCTGCATATGCATGAGCCCTAGTGAATGCAGTCAGTTCCGGAGGCAGTCTAATGCGCGGAGACGACCTGAAGGTGAAATTCCTTGCATTTATTGAAAAGTCTGGTGTGGGTTTTCCCTTGTTCAATATTGCTTGCATAAAATCAGCCCTAAGAATAGACTTATATATGCAGTTTCACCTATTTAAACCCCTTGGTAGCAGATTAGATGGTGGGAGCATGACAAAGCTTGCGAGTGCTGATAACGAGATAGCAAAGGCCATTAAGGGCGAGCTGGAGCGCCAGAGGAATGGGTTGGAAATGATTGCCAGCGAGAACTACTGCTCGCTTGCTGTGCTTGAGGCTCAGGGAAGCATAATGACCAACAAGTACTCTGAAGGCTACCCGGGCAAGCGCTATTATGGTGGAAATGAGTATGCTGATGTGTGCGAATCACTTGCTATTGAGAGGGCTAAGCAGTTGTTCGGTGCTC
>QMVF01000103.1 GCA_003660965.1 Microcaldota archaeon | reverse complement strand
TTGCAAGGGTTGATGCAAGGCGGGTGAACATTTGCAGTATGGTGTTTATAATGCCTATGAAGAAGCCCCAGAAGAGGCTGATTACAAAGGATGCAACGAATACGTCGAGTGCTCTTCCGCGCGTAAGCTCCCATGAAGCCCGAATTGCAGCGCGCTTTCCCATCTCGCTCTCAAGGAAAAGGGGGAAGCACATTATCTGCCTTATTCCATTGTATACGAACAGAACAATGTAGGCAGTCCCGAACAGGCCTACCAGCAGAATCAGGTAAACGAGCAGAATTGTAAGTGCCCAGGCAGGCACGATTGCAGTTCCACCTGTAAGAACAATAAACACTCCGATGAGAGCAAATAAGGATGCGTAGAAGCCCGCAACTATTGGCCTATACGGTCTGTTGAGCAGGCTGAAGAATGCGTAGATGAAGTGAACTATTCCCAGCAGAAGGTAATTCACATATTTTCCAACAGTCCACTTCACGCTTTTGAAGCCCTTTGCCTTCAGAGCGCTGAACATGGTGAGTGCTTCAAAATAGCCAGGTGCAAGCACCGCAAGCAGAAAGAGAAGGGTGCCGAAAATAATTCCTCCAATGCCCAAGCCTGTAAGAAGCGCAAATTGGTTCAGGAATGAGGCTGCTTCAGCAGATGAGGAGGCAATTGCGGGCATGAATAGGCTTAACAGCGCGAGCACGATTCCAATTATTGAAAGCACGGTTGCGAGCAATTTTACAACTATAAGAAGCGCATAAAGCTTCTGCGAATCCTTATTGGTAAGCCAGCTTACAGAGAATTTGAAAACGTTCAGAAGCTCCATGCACAACTCCTGCTGTCCAGATTTAAAAACATATATGTACAAGTTCCTACGGGAATGAATATGGACCGGAACATTGCATTGGAATTCGTGAGAGTTACAGAGGCTGGTGCCATCTCAAGCTCCAAGTGGATGGGAAGGGGTGATTCACATTCTGCAGACCATGCTGCTGTAAAGGAGATGCGGGCAAGGCTTAATTCGATTGAGTTTGATGGCAAGATAGTAATAGGCGAGGGCGAGCGGGATGAGGCTCCCATGCTTTACATAGGCGAGAGGGTTGGAAGGGGCAGGGGTTCAAAATTCGACATTGCAGTAGACCCGCTCGAAGGCACCACCATAACTGCAAAGGGCCTGCCGAATGCGATTTCAGTTCTGGCAGCAGCTCCAAGGGGCAAGCTGCTTCATGCACCTGATACGTACATGGACAAGATAGCTGTTGGAAAGGGCGCGGCGGGCGCGATTGATCTGGATGCGAGCGTGAAGGACAACATTCATGCAGTTGCGGACAAGCTGGAGAAGGAGGTTGAGGATATTACTGTAATAATACTTGAAAGGGAGAGGCACAAGGAGCTTATTGAAAAGGTTAGGAAGGTGGGTGCTAGAATTATGCTCATAGGCGATGGGGATGTTTCAGGTGCAATTGCACCTTCATTAGAGCATTCACCTGCTGATATGCTAATGGGAATTGGGGCTGCGCCTGAAGGAGTGATTGCAGCAGCTGCCCTCAAGTGCATGGGAGGCGAGATTCAGGGAAGGCTGAAGTTCAGGAATGAGGAGGAGAGGGAAAGGGCCGTGAAGATGGGTTTGAAAAAGCCTGAGAAGAAGCTGAAAATTGACGAGCTTGCAAGAGGAGATACTCACCTGTTTGTTGCAACTGGCGTGACGGATGGAACTTTGCTGAAGGGGGTGAGATTTACAAGTACAGGCTGCGAAACCCACTCCATCGTTATGAGATCGAAGAGCGGCACCATACGGTTCATAGAGGCGATTCATAAATTCCATGTGAAGAGGAAAAAATAGGGAGGTAGTAGAATGGGTGATTTTGAAAAAAGGTTTGGAAAGATTTGCAGGGATGGGAAGCTGATGCTGTGCGCAATGGATCAGGGAATGGAGCATGGGCCAAGGGATTTCAATGAAACCAATATCAACCCAGACTATGTATTCGAAATTGCAGACAAGGGCAAGTTTACAGGGATGGTTGTGCAGAAGGGAGTTGCCTACAAGTACGATTATGCAAACAGGTACAAAACTCCGCTGGTTCTGAAGCTGAATGGAAGAACCGAGCTTCTTCCAAGGGAGGATGTTTACAGCGCACCACTTGCAACTGTGAAGGATGCGGTTAAGCTGGGTGCGGATGCAGTTGGGTATACTATTTACGTGGGCTCTCCGCGCGAGGCTGAAATGTTCAGGGAGTTTGCAGAAATTCACAGCGAGGCAATGGAGTATGGAATGCCAACCATAATATGGGCCTACCCGCGCGGAAAGTACGTGCCTGATGAGAAGAAGCCGGAAGTAATAGCATATGCAGCGCGAGTTGCGCTTGAACTGGGCGCTGATGTTACAAAGGTTAATTATACTGGAAGCAGTGAGAGCTTCAAAACTGTTGTGCGTGCTGCCCAAAAAACAAAAGTAATTTCATCTGGAGGAAGCAAGCTTAGCGATGAGCAGTTCATAGAAAAGGCAAAGGAGGTTATGAATGCAGGTGCGGCAGGCTTTGCAGTCGGAAGGAACGTTTGGCAGAATGAAAACCCGCTTAAAATCAGCGAGCAGTTGCGCAAAGTTATATTCGGGGAATGAGGATATGGATTTGGGAAAGCTTCAGGAACGCATGCTCATATACAGCGATGTTACGGGAACTGAGTTCGGAGCAATTGAACTGCATGAGAGTGGTATGCGCATAAAGGTGGATGGAAAGACGCTGATGGTGCCTGATGACTATTTGGAGAGAATTACTCCAGAGAGGGAGCTTGCGCTCGGAAAGGCGCTTGTGAAGATGGTGGTTTACGATGTTATGGGAATGAAGCATGAGCTGAGGTTCATACTTTCAGGGGTTCACTTAGCTACTTTGAAAAAGAGATGCAGAAAGTAGGGATTTGAATGAAATTCAAGACCATTGATGAATTCAATTTCAATGGAAAGGTTGCGCTGGTTAGGTTTGATCTGAACTCGCCTGTTGACAAGAAGACCGGGAAGATTGAGAAGAGTGCAAGGCTTGAGGCGCATGCAAAGACCTTGAAGGAATTGTGCAGAAAGAATGCAAAGGTTGTGATTTTGGCTCACCAAGGGAGGCAGGGCGGGTATGATTTTCTTCCGCTTGAGCAGCATGCGAAAAATCTGAGCGAGGAGTCGGGAGTTGAAGTGAAATTTGTGCCGGATGTTGCTGGTGAGGAGGCTAAGAAGGCAATTGAGGGCTTGAAGGCAGGGGGGGCAATCTTGCTTGACAATGTAAGGAAGCTTGATGATGAAACTGAAGGCAAGCCTGCGGAGGCGAGCATAGTAAAGGCTCTAGCACCCCTTGCCCAAGTCTTTGTTCTGGATGCATTTTCAGTAGCCCACCGAGCTCATGCATCTGTAGTCGGCTTTGCAGGCCTTATACCCATA
>QMVF01000102.1 GCA_003660965.1 Microcaldota archaeon | reverse complement strand
GCTTATGGTCCAGCTTTTGACTATGCAGGGCAAGTATTTCAACTGCAAGTAGCGCAGCATTCTTTCCGTTGTCTATACCCACAGTAGCTACTGGAACGTCTGGAGGCATCTGCATCATGGAAAGCAGTGCGTCAAGCCCTTTGAGCTTTACGTTTACAGGTACTCCGATTACTGGCTTTATGGTGCGGCTCGCGCATGCTCCGGGAAGGGCTGCAGAAAGGCCTGCAACTGCTATTATAACCTTTGCCCGAGTGGTGCGGAGAATCGTGTCTAGCTGGTCTGGATTGCGGTGGGCTGAGCATATTTCTGAGGAGTAGGATACTTCGAATTCATCAAGCGTTGCTTCAACCTTTTCAACTATCTTCATGTCGCTTTTGCTTCCGCATATTATCATAACTTCCATAAACTCACCTCTCGAATTTTTTTCCTGTTATCAGTTCATAAGCCAGTATATATCTTTCTGAAGTTTCTTTCACTATCTCCGGTGGAATTTTAGGAGGGGGCGGGGCTTTGTTCCAATCAAGGGTTTCCAAATAATCCCTGAGGAATTGCTTGTCGAACGGCTGCTGGGGCCTTCCGGGAGAATAATCATTTGCAGACCAGAAGCGGGAGCTGTCCGGGGTAAGAACCTCATCTATAAGAATCAGTTTGTCGTTGTAGATTCCGAATTCAAACTTGGTATCCGCCAAAATGATTCCGTGTTTTTCAGCATAATCTGATGCCTTTTTGTAAATCCTTAATGAGAGATCACGCACGGCATTGGCGTGTTCTTCACCTATTGTTTTCACAACGTGATCAAAGCCCACGTTTTCATCGTGCTCTCCCATTTCCGCTTTGGTAGCTGGGGTGAAGATGGGCTTCTCAAGCTTTTGACTTTCAACCAAGCTGGCGGGCAGCTTGATTCCGCACACTGAGCCTGTTTTCTTATAGTCCTTCCAGCCCGAACCACACAAGTAGCCGCGCACAACGCATTCCACAGGGAGGGGCTTTGCTTTTTTAATTACCAGGGATCTTCGTTTTAGCTCATCATAGTCTTTCAGTGAATTGGGAAGTGCAGTAGTTAGGAGGTGGTTTTCCACAACTCCCTCAAGCAGGTCGAACCAGAAGAGCGAGAGTTCGGTAAGAATTGCTCCCTTGTAGGGTATGCCTTCGTGGAAGACCACGTCAAAGGCAGATATGCGGTCTGTTGCAACCATCAGAAGGGAATCGCCGAGATCAAAGGTATCTCGAACCTTCCCTTTTTTGAACAGGGGTAGAGGGAGTTTTACCTCGGTCAGTACATCCATGCTATCACATCAGCGCTCCTGCAAGGAAGCCGATTAAACCGACTCCCAGAGCAAGGAGGGTCAGGTTCCTCGCGTTTCTGAGGGCACTCTTGCCTTCCATCACAGGCTTGTAGGCAGCAAAGGCAAATAAAGCATCAGCACATGCGATTGGAATAAAATATGCAGGATCCCACGAATATGGGCCTTCTGATTGTACGGGGATGAAGGAGAGGAAAATTGCGAGTACGTAAAGCGCAGCCCCTATGAGAATGGTCTTTTCCACCCCAATTACAATTGGAAGGGTGGTTGATTTTCTTGCCTGCTCATCCCCTTCCACATCTTCAGCGGTTTTCATAAGCTCCCTTCCAAGCCCTACCAGAAAAGCGATTGTGGAAATCACTGCTATGCTGTCTGTGATTGTATTCGCAGCAACCACTGAGCCGAAGAGGAAGGGGATTGCCATTGTGGAAGCTATGTATACGTTTCCTAGGAGCGGCAGGTCCTTTAGAATGATATTATAGAGGATTGCGAAGAGCGAGAAGAAGAGGGCGATTAAAAATGCAGGCCAGGAAATGAAAAATGCAATTCCATTTCCGAATATAAAGCCGAACAAAGTTATATCTATGGCGTCCCTTTTTGACGCGCTGCCGCTTACCAGCGGGCGGTCGGTTCTCCTGTTTATCCTATCCGCCTCCACGTCAAGAAGATCGTTTAAGGAAAATGCTGCAATTCCTATGAGGAAGGGGGGTGCTGCAGTAAGCAGAAGGAAGTCTATTGAAGGAACTGAACCGAGCACAAGTATTTCACCTATTATGGTTGCAAGCGCTAGCATGAAGCTGTGCTCTATGCGCGTTAGATCTAGAAAAGTATAGAAGTTCATGCCTGTACATTTCTATAAAAAAATTTAAAGAAGTCGGTCTGGTGCGATGCACGGAACTTCCGATGTAGGGTTCGTGATTTAAGCTTTTTCTGATAAAAGCATAACATGCTCCTGCATACGCGGCCGCCATATAATTTCTGCGGAAGCGAAAACCTGCCATTTGAGAAGTGTGAGGTAGCGGTGCTGCCGGTTCCGTATGATTCCACTACTTCATATAAAGCAGGAACCAGGGAAGGCCCCCATGCCATAATAGTTGCCTCGAGAAACATGGAAAGCTTAGATCTTGAGTTGAAAAAAGACATATCGGCTGTTGGAATCTGCACGCTTGATGAGCTTGAACCGTCCACCGACTCCCCTGAAAAGACCATGAATCGGGTAGAGGAAGCTGTAGGAAGCATAATAGAGGCGGGCAAGTTTCCTGTGATGCTGGGAGGAGAACATTCCCTAACCTTGGGCGCAGTGAGAGCTCTTTCAAAGAAGCACAAGAAGCTCAGTGTTTTGCAGATAGATGCTCATGCGGATTTAAGGGAGGAGTACGAGGGTTCCAAGTACAATCATGCCTGCGTTATGAGGAGAGTTAGGGAAATATGTCCGACTGTGCAGGTTGGCATAAGAAGTATGTGTGAGGAGGAGCTTGAGTATGTGGAGAGGAAAGGGGTGAAGGGGATCTACGGGCTTGAGTATGATTATGAGAAGCTTCTGAAAGGGTTGACTGATGAAGTTTACATAACTGTTGATTTGGATGGATTGGACCCGAGTATAATGCCAGCCGTAGGAACTCCGGAGCCCGGGGGGCTTTTGTGGAAGGAGGTTCTGGAATTGCTGAGGAAAGTCTGTGAAAATAAAAAAGTTGTTGGGTTTGATGTTATGGAATTGTGCCCCCTGCCAGGAAATGTTGCTCCCGACTTCATTGCTTCCAAATTAACCTACAAGCTCATTGGCTATTCCTTGTTGCTGAAAGGAGAATAGGTGCTTTTTCTTTCATTCTTGAGAACGCGGCATCCGTTTTCAGAACCTATCAGAATTACATCTGCTTTGCTGAAGATTCCATTTTCCACTACTCCGAGGAGGGCGTTTAGTTTTATTTCAAGCTCCTCGGGTGAATTCACAGTAAGAGGGGCATCGATTATGTAATTTCCATTATCTGTTTTGAATGGTGTCGAATTTTTGTTTTTGCGTATAGAGGCGGAAGAGGATAGAGCTGAAATTTCACGAAGAACCGCCGGTGCTGCAAAAGGAACTACCTCAATTGGCACTATACCCTCCAGCCTTTCCCTCAT
>QMVF01000101.1 GCA_003660965.1 Microcaldota archaeon | reverse complement strand
ATTAATAAGGCTTATATTCACGACTTGCGTAAAGGGAGATGCGAGGCCCTCGTCGTCTAGTCTGGATAGGATACGAGCTTGCGGAGCTTGTGGCCTGGGTTCGAACCCTTCTTTCTTTGGAAAGAAAGAAGCGTTCACGGAAGAAAGAAACCGTGATGCGAAAATCCCAGCGAGGGCGTCTAGGTTCTGTCTAGACTCCCTACTGCTTGGGCTTCTAGACCAATACACAACTCCCTACCTGTGCTTATTGCGATGGACTTGTAACGCCGTGGTTCAAGCGGCAAGGTTTAAATAGACTGCTCTAGGTGATGGACGAGGACACAGGTCATTTCTGCGGAAATGAGGGGTATAAATTTTATTTTATTGCTTTCACCACAACAAATGAGCCTTCCCCATAACCTTTCTTTACTGGCTCAATACTTTTAATTTCCGTTAAGTTATGAAATATAGTTTGAACAAACTCGAAATCCTTAAAACCAGCTTTTTTTAAATAAGAAACAACTTCAGTTATCGAATAGAAAGTAGCTATCTTGTAAAAAACACTCTTTGCTTTATGTTCTTGATATATTTTTCCAAGATTACTATTTTTATCAATAAAACCGATTATCAATGAGCCACCTGGCAGCAGTACCCTATATGCTTCTCTAAAGGAGGCATCAATGTCATCCACAAAACAAATAGTAGTTACCATTAATACAAAGTCAAAAATATTGCCTTCAAAAGGAAGCTTTTCAGCTACGCCATCAACAACTTCGATGCCCCTCTTCTGAGCAAACTCCCTCATCTTTCGTGATGGTTCAACCCCGAGTTTAACACCTAATGGTGCTGCAAACCGGCCACTTCCTACTCCGATTTCAATACCTTTCCCGTTTTTAGGCAACAGCTTTCTTATTGCTTGAAGTTCTGTTTCATAAACAAATTTATTCCTGTTAAACCAATCTTCATACCTTGAAGGATACTTTTCAAACGGTTCGATTCTTGCCATCTTCATACCTCAAATCTCCCATCATCTTTTGACGTTGGAAGTTTATGCAGCTTTTTCTCAAGCCAGCCTATCCTATCAACATCTTTCCTATCAAATTCTGGAACGTAGGGCTTAATATCCAAAAGACGAGTTCTATCTACGATATCCACATCTCGAACATGGAGTGTGTTTCCTTCAATCCTGACAAGAGGCACTACTGAAATACCGATGGGATTTGGCCTGCTTGGAGCTCTCGTTGCAAAAATTCCGTGTATTTGGTCATCCATGTACGGCTTCACTTTTAATGATGATTTTTTGGATAAATGGAAGTGATATATCAGAATAATATGAGAAAACCCTTCGATATCTTTCAATCCCTCAGAATATTCAGGAAATACTTCTACTGTTCCTTCAACACCCTTAGCATTCGCTGGTTGTATAGGCGTTCCTCTAGGTTCCTTGAATGGGGAATGTATAATTCCTATGGGCTTATATTTTATTTCGTTCATAATTCTCATTTCTTGTTGGATTTATCATCTACAACTTTTAGAATTTTTTGACTCGGGCGTTATTATAGACTTAACCTTAATAAGAATACCTAATTCGACACCATTGTGCCTAGCCTGTGCCTATCTCTAAACAGACCTAGGAAATTTTTGATTTGATTAGCTCAAGAAAGTCTCTTGCTTTGGCTATCGCAGAATGAGCCTCGCTTTCGCCTACTGAGCCGCCCTCTATTTCGCCGTAGACTATATCGTGCCTTCTTACTCGGAAGCGATTGAATGCGCTTACTAGAGACATTGAATCTGCGGGAAGAACAACGGAACAGAAATTGACGACTATCTTGTGGTGGGTTTCAGAGGAGCCCCTGTAACCCTTTGCTGCCATCAGCGCCCTTCCTGCATTCAGCATTGATGTGTAAGCTAATTGCAGGGCTACGTCATTGTGATTCATCTTCAAATTGTCCTCTGCTGCCTTAATCCCACCTGTAGAAACTGCGAGCAGCTTCTTTGCGGTTTTTGGATCAGGTTCGACCCGCAGAATTTCACGCTTTTTTAACATCTCGCTCAAATTCATCTTCATCCCCTACTAGCCAGATTTTCTCCTTCTTCGTTATTGATTTTGTGAAAGCGCCTTGCTCTTTTGCTTTTTTCCTGAAATCCTCCTCGCTCCATATGATGTAGTTTATCTCATTTAAAGTACTTTTTTGGACAGCGAAGCAAGCCGCATCTATTTCATCAGGGTCAACATCGCCTATGACCATGAGATCCACATCGCTTCTTTCCGTAAACCTGCCGCTGGCAAAGCTGCCGTAAACAAAAGCATATCTTAAGCCCGATATTTTGCTGAATTTCTTTGCCAACAAGGGAATCGTGCCCTCGGTTCTCAGATATAAGTTCCTAAGGTCATTAAGAAAGGGACATTTTTCATTCAGCGCGTAGGTGGACAGGTTGCCCTTCGGGGTTCTGATCAGAACTCCGGCTTGCACCAGCGTATCCAGCTCGCGTTTGGCTTCTGAGGGCGAGATGCCGGCGCGCCTGCTTATCTCCCGCAAATGAAGGCCTTCTGAGAAAAGCACTATACCTAGTACGGCCACCTCTGCCTTTGACCTGAACAGCAGTTGTAACATGTTATGTATTATAGAACAATTGTTTTTATAAAGTTAACGATTGAATGACGGGGGCCTCTAGCCACATCCTAGCAGTTCAGCGAGGGCGTCTAGGTTCTGTCTAGAGTCCCTAGAGTGTATACGCCTAGGCAGATACTGTAGAAAGGTTTATATATCATATATACTTAACATATACTTGGTGTATATATGGTAAATGCGATGATAACCATCTCGGAGCACGCAAACAGGGTGCTGAATATAGTGAAGGCAAAGTATGGGCTAAAGGACAAGTCCGAGGCAATTGAAGTGGTAGCTGCTGAGTATGAGAAGAAGATTTTGGAGCCTGGCTTTAAGCCCGAGTTCGTTCAGGAAGTGCTGAAGGCTAAGAAGCACGGCAAATTCAAGAAAGTCAAGTCAGTGGAGCGGCTTTTTGAGTGATGACAATGTACTCGCTCGAAGTGGAGCGTTCGTGCGAAGCTGTAATCAGGAAAAGGTGCAAGAAGAACAAAGTTTTGAGAGAGGCATTGGAAAAGAAAATAAAGCAAGTACTTGTGAATCCCCATGCCTTCAAGCCTTTGCGTGCACCTTTAGAGAATACATGGAGAGTGCATATTTTAGGCTCATTCGTGCTCATTTATGACATAGACGAAAAAAGGAAAGTAGTCCGACTCCTAAAATTTGCACATCACGATGAGGCATATGACTGAAATATGGTTGCTACCTCTAGACACACCCTAGCAGTGCAGCGAGGGCATGCTTCACCCACGCCGTTAACGTAATAACATTAACCCGTGAAACTTCTCCATGAATTTGGGTTTATGGCTGCCTCATCGAAAGGCTCTGCGCGCGGTTAGCGAGGAAAAGCCAGGCATATTCTTAACT
>QMVF01000100.1 GCA_003660965.1 Microcaldota archaeon | reverse complement strand
TCCGAATTTAGCCTTCCTAGCCTTTTCCTTGAAGCGCTGCACTCGCTGCATGATGAGCGATTGCAGGCAGTGCTTAAAAACTTGAAAAACCATAGATTAGAGCTATGAAGAGGTGGGTGAGGGCTTATGATTATTGCAGCTAATGGAAAAAAGAATGTTGGGCTCAGGTCAATTGAGAAGAGAGGGAACAAAGGATTTAATGAAAGAAAGCCTCTTAGAAATGAAAATGAAGTGAATGAGCAGAGATGGCAGAAAACTAGGATGCTGTTTTTAGAGCGGGATAAGGCAAGGGCGGGGAGGAAGCGAAGTTTAGAGGGGCTTTTGGGTGTGCTTGAGCTTTCGGATGAGAGGAAGGAGGGAATAATGAATGCGCTGTTCGGAGAAAAGGCATCTTATTACACCAAAGGAGGAAGGGAGATGATGCAGGAAGCTAAGGAGGAGTTGAATGAGGCTGTAAAGAGTGCGGGCAGCGAACGGGCAGTGGAGCTTTGGAAGCAGTATGAGAAGCAGGAGGAAAAGGAGATTGGGTTCAACAATGAAATATGCATGCTGAATATTCGTCTGCTTACATGGGTGGTCGATGGAGGGAAGGGCACATATGATATTGACATGAGCAAGCTTGATGATATTCAGATAGATGCATTGCCGCAATTCCTGCGCAGAATCGAGAGGTTTGATGTGAGCACGGGCTTCAGGCTTTCAACTTGGATTAAATCTGCTGATATGATGTTTTTGAAGAAGGCATCAGGCATTTCGCATGAGGAAAAGGAGCTTTCGCTTGACGATCCGTTGAAAGAGGAATCTGAAGATACGTTTCTTACAATGACTGCTGATAGCAAAATCAGGCTGCCTGAGGGTGAAATGGGTTTGAGGCTACTGAGGGAGAAGCTCGTGCAGGCAAAAGAAGGTTTAAGCCCAAGGCAGAAGGAGATTGTTGATTTGGTTTATCTGCAAGGCGTTGGTACAAGAGAGGTTGCCGAGCGTATAGGAACTAGCAAGGCCAATGTGATTCAGACCTTAGGAGTTGCGCTTAGAAAGATGCGTGCAGAGCTTAGGAGAATGGGAATTCAAGGTAATGGGAGCTTTGAATGAATCAGTCCTTAACCACAGTTCCGCGATGCCTCTTACCCTTCATTGCATTCTCCACATCCTTCAGCCGCTTGCCGTGTACAAAATGAGTTTCAATTCGCGAGCGCGCTATGATTTTGCAGGCGAATACATCGAAGATGAAATGGGTGCCTGCAGAGCGCTCATCGCTTCTCATTGCAAGCTTGAGCATTTGCGAGAAGGGCATGCGCTTGAACTTCTTAGCCCGCTTATTCTTCTTCGGGTCTGAATCATATACTGCATTCACATTGCTCAAATTCACTATGCGCTCTGCATTCAGCTTTTCAGCTATCAGTGCTGAGTCTGCGTCTGTAGTCAGGCCAGGTATGGTGCCACCCATTACAACCACCCTGCCACTCAGTGCAGCGCGTGCAGCCTCGTCGAAATCATGGGGTACTACAACATGGCCATCACGCTTTCCAAGTGCAGCTATCAGCAGGTGCGCATTCTGCCTGGTTGACAGTATGGCGGCCTCATCGGCCATGAACTCGTTGCCCCCCAGATTCTTCACTGCAGTTGCAGCTGTGCGTGCAGGCTTTCCTCCGCCCGTAACTACAATTATACCAAGTCTCCTGTTCTTGCGCAGCACCTCAGCTATCTTTCGTAAATATGAAACGTCAGGGGTGCCTGGGTTGATTAGGGAGCCACCTACTGAGAGAACTATCATTTCATCACCGCCGAACCCACTGCAAGGTTAATAATGCTTAGACTTTATAAAGCATGAACATGCGCAAGGAACTTGAGGAGAGCATAGACGAGATGGTCGAGGAATTGAAGAAGAGGGAGCGAGAGCAGGATGAACTGTTGAGGCTTACGCGCCAGTTAGTGAGGGAGTGCGCTAATGCTATAAAGTCCATTCATGCGCGGGACAGGGAAAGTGCAAAGAGGCACATTGCAAAAGCAGATGAGCTGGTTGAGAAGGTTAAGGCGTTGGATGAGAACTTCGAGCGCATAAGCTCCCAGGCTCTGCAGGAGTATGTGGAAGTTAAGGTTTTGGATGCACTGGTAAATGGAAAGGAGCTGCCTACTTACAAGAAGCTTGAAGTACCATTTACAGTCTATTTGACCGGCCTGTGCGATGTTATAGGTGAGCTCAGGCGCGAGATGCTCGAAAGCTTGAAGGAGGGCAAGAAGGAGGATGCGAAGAAGTACTTTGAGCTTATAAATGATATTTATGACTCAATGCTCCCGCTTCGATTTTCGAACTCGCTTCTACCTAATTTCAGAAGGAAACAAGACGTAGCGAGAAGTCAGGTTGAGCATGCTAGGAGCGAGCTGCTTAGGTAAACAAAAGCTCATCTCTGCGCTAAAAATACTTATAATATTTCCAGCTCCAGGCATAGATAGGTGGTGTTATGGTGCTTGCTGCATTGATAGGTCTTATAGGCTTTGCCTTCTTCGGCTTTATGATATTCATACTTCCTGGAATTAAGCTTATTTATGAGTATGAGCGGGGCGTGGTTTTCACGCTTGGCAAGTACAAGGGCATGAGAAGCCCGGGCATGACATACATAATTCCGGTTGTGCAAGAGCTGAGAAAGGTTGACCTACGAATCAAGACTGCGGATATACCGAGGCAGGAAATCATCACCAGGGACAATATACCTGTGCTTGCCAATACTGTTGTGTACTTCAAGGTTGAAAGGCCTGATGATGCAATTCTGAAAATCGAGGACTATGTTTATGCTGTCAGGCAGTATACGCAGGCTGCATTGAGAGATGTGGTTGGAAATAGCGAGCTGGACATGGTGCTCACCCAGAGGGAGCAGATTGCAAATGACATAAAGAAGATTGTGGATGCTGAAACCAACCCATGGGGAATTGATATATCTTCAATTAAGATTCAGGAAATTGAGCTGCCTGCTGAAATGAAGAGGGCAATGGCAAAGCAGGCGGAGGCTGAGAGGGAGAGAAGGGCTGTAATAATTGCATCTGAGGGGGAGCTGAGCGCCTCAAAGAATCTGATGAATGCAGCTGCAAACCTCTCCAAGAATGAGGGGGCGCTTCATTTGAGAACCCTGCAGACTATACGCGACATTGCGGCAGATCCTTCTGAAAAGATTGTGCTGTTCATGCCTTCAGATACTGCAAAAATTGCCAAGAAGCTTGTGAAGGGCAAGTAGCGGTTGGTTTGATTGCTGGACAAGAACCAAAGGTATCTGCAAATAGCCTTCAACTATGATTTGGGCCAGGTTGCACGCATCCTGCCCCGGATTCCACGCAGTTCCAGAATTCTGATTGAGGCAGGCACCCCATTCATTAAGAAGGAGGGAGCGCATGGAATAAGAAAAATTGCCTCTGCATGGGGCGGTCATTTGGTTGCTGATTTAAAGGTGGCTGATGGCGCGGAGGGAGAGGTGAGGATGGCAAGGTATGCTGGTGCAAC
>QMVF01000099.1 GCA_003660965.1 Microcaldota archaeon | reverse complement strand
GTGAGTGTTGGAGCTGGGAAGATGGCTGTGCTGGTGTGCTTGGTTAAGCCAACAGGCAATCTGGGGTTGGTGCTGCTGGCAATGGACAGGACCAGTAAGAAAATTGAAAAGGTGTTGGGATGAGTAAGGAAATTATGGAGATTGTCGAAAGGTTCCGGAAAATAATGGGACCGGTGGCTGCGACTTTGGCACGGGAGGCGGCAATGGAAAGCGGTGGACGGGTGGAGGGAGAAAAAATAATTATAGAGGATAAGAAGGTGCTTAAAGAATTCAAGAAAAAGATGAAAGAAAAGTGCGGGAAGATTATAGGGGAAGATCTTGCTGACAACATACTGAAGGGAGAGTGAATGCATGGCGGCCTCCAAAGCAAAGCCGAAAGCAAAGGATAGAGTAGAGACTGGCATACCTGGCTTGGATGGAATGATTGGGGGCGGATTTGAGAAAAAGAGTGTGGTTATAATAGCTGGTGATGCGGGCAGCGGCAAAACCACGTTTGCAATGCAATTTCTGTATAATGGAGCCAAGAAATTCAAAGAGAACGGGCTGTTCATAACTTTTGAAGAGGAGAAGGAGAGTCTTTTCAAGCACATGCTGAAGTACGGATGGGATTTTGCAGAGCTTGAAGAGAAGGGACTTGTAAAAATTCTGGAATATCCGCCGCACGAGGTTGACAGGTTCATCTCAGAAGGAGGAGTAATTGAGGATATGATAAAGGAAAACCATGTGCAGAGGGTGGTTGTGGATTCTATAACTTCATTGGTTCTTCTACATGAGAACGAGTATAAGAGAAGGCAGGCATTTCTTACTACAATCGAGGCGTTGAAGAAGTGGGGCTGTATGGCTTTGCTTACTTCAGAGGCAAAAACCAGACAGGGGGAGGTAAGAAGTAGGTTCGGGATTGAATATTTGGCAGATGGAATGCTTGGAATCCATGTTGTGAGAAGAGGGGAAGAAAGAGATTATGCTTTTGAAATAATGAAGTTGAGAGGGATTGCTCATGAGAGGAAGCTCTGCCCTCTCAAAATAACTGATAAAGGGATTGTTCTGTTTCCGGGCCAGCCCGTATTTACTGGTGGCAAGTAGAAGGGAATCATACAAAACGAATTCCACAGGCAGGACATCTGAGCATGAAATAATCAGCCCTATAGCCGCAGCGAGGACAGCGGTAGCGGCGTTTGGGGGGCGGGGGCGGCGCTTCAAAATCATAATTGCATTTGGGGCAGAAGCGGGTTCCGAAGGGCACGTGTTCCTTGCATTGGGGGCAGACCAGCTCAAAAAGCTTTGAGAGCGGGGTTCCGCATTTGGGGCATTTTTCCATGCTTAAATTAAGCTCTGCCTTGCACTTGGGGCATTTCTTTTTTATTTTAGAGCGCTCTGATGGCTTTTTCAGTCTGCCCAGGAGCAGATCGAGTATGGCCACTCATCGCACCCCTCTTCTTATGGCCAAGAGGCTGAGAAGAGGCAAGATGAAGGCGGTTGCACATGGGCTGCCATCAGCGGCTGCATCTGGCTCCTGTTCGGCGGGTTCCTGCTGATCGTCAACGATGATTTCCTCCACGTCCTCTTCCTCAACGGCACAGGAAACCAGGGTCTTTGCTTCTGAGGCAAGAGAAGATACAGTATCTGCCAAGGAAATCACTTCATCATAATTGCCTGCTTCCAACTCTGCTAGAATTTCAGACTGAGTTTCTTCTGCCTCTGAGAGCATTTGCAGGGCATCATCAATCTCGCAGTTTGAAGAATCTATGAAATCAGAGGCCATGGAGATGGTATTTTCTGATTCTCTGGCAGCGAGCACTGCTGAAGAGCACTCCTGATCAGAACCAATGGAAACCGATTGGAGTGAATTTAGGGCGTTTGCAGGAAGGTTGTATGCATCCACCAGATTGCAGCGTTTAAGCGCAGCTTCCCCTTCCTCGAGAGCGGTGCGCGCCTCCTCCACTAAATCGCCGCTGGCACCGCAGCAGAAGGTTTTGTAACATTCGCTACCACCTGCATCCAGCCCATCGAGGCTTTCTCGAAGCTCCTCTAGCTTAGCTATTGCGTTGGTTTCGCTCTGGGATTCGAAGTGGTCAAAATTGAAGCTTAGTGTTTTTGAAAGAGTTCCGTATTTGTCATCAGGATCAACTCCTTTCAGGCGGATGTATTCTACTTGATGCATTACTCCAGTACCCTGACCGCCCAAGGAGAGCGGAGTTTGCACATAGCAATCGTTTGTAATCAGATAAGGCCCTACAGTGCAGGCAGGGGATGGCCCTTCAACCCATTCATCATTTCCAAAATCATAATATAAATACCACACAGTCATTGCAGAACCCCAGGGGTTAGTTACTGAATATTTGCTTTCAAGGCGCGTTTTTGAAGACTGGGAGGTGCCTGGGCAGTTGCTTGTATAGAATGTTCCGTCACTTGGCTCCAGAACAGATACACTCAGTTCATCTGCAGAAGAAAGGGAGCAGAGAAGCGATAAAACCAAGACCACAATCAATATTCTTAAATCCATGAGATGCACCTCCAAAAAACCTACCCCACCACGCGCAGTTCGAGTTTCTTTTTTTCAGAATTCAGCACATGAGAGTAATCCCTGTAATGAGAGAAGGCAGTTACATGGACGGGATATGTCTTTTGTTTTGTACGGGCCGTTGCGTGTATTTCTATGTGGAGCTCTTTCCTTTTGTGTGGTTTGAGATAGCCTAGCCTGATTTCTCGCATCTGATTAAGACCCATGGAATCGAGCCCAAGGGCTTTTGGAACCTGCACTACTATAGAAGTTAGAAGAGCCTCCTCATCCCGGATATTCTCTAAATCAATTATCAGGTCTATGGGTGTTTTTTGTTTTATTGATAGTCTGATGGGACTGAAGCGCATCTTCAAAGCATATGGGAGTTTACTAGTAAGCGCATCCCCGACGTTTTTCTTTCCGAATAAGTCAAGCAGACCCATAAAGACACCTCATACGCCGCGAAGGCGGGCGAGTTTGTAATATGAATAACCGAAGAACACAAGGGCCAGTATCTCTAGTGTGGTGGTGAGGGCAGTGTAATCCTGGCCGTGAAATCTTCCTGTATACTGTCCGAAGTCCAGCATGAAGGCTATGGATAGCAAGAAGATGCCCGTGCCTATCGCAAGGCTTTGTCTGAAGAATTTCCATTTTGTATAGAAATCCAGTACGGAAAGGTCGTATTTTGTAATTATCCAGCGCAACTGAAAAGCGATGAGAAATGCTACTGTGAGGGCGGCCAACAGAACCTTTACCAAGTAAAGAGAGGCGAGCTGCTGGGTGCTATCTAAAGAATGGTATGCATTTGCAAATATAGTGAGGGCTATTATGAAAACCACCAGTAAAACTATTGTGGATAGCTTCGGGGAGCTGGCTGTCATGTAGTTTAATCAGTATCTAGGTTTTAAAACCTTCGGAGAAAGAAGGAGGAGACGAGTTCAAGCTCGTCATCAGTTATTTCCAGCTCTGCCTTTAGCGCATTTCGCAGGGCTGGATGTTTGGAGAGCAGAGAAATTAGGGGGAAGTAATCCGTGGCTCGCTTTAGG
>QMVF01000098.1 GCA_003660965.1 Microcaldota archaeon | reverse complement strand
TTGCTGAGCATATTTTTCTTTCGTGCTAGCTTTATCTCCCTTGCAATGCGTCTTCCGGTGCTCATATTCTCATGGTAAAGATAGGAGGAGTAAGGTGAATTCTGCGGGTATAGATTGGTGCCTGCGACTATGCGTGCGCTTATTTCAAATGCGCTGAACTTGAATTCCTCGTCGCATATTGTTTCTATGCAGAACGGCCCGGGAATTCCTCCGAAAAGCTTTATGCTTGATTCAACCACTCTCTTACCCATATCCAGAAGATCAACCAGTAGGGATTCGCGCACGATAACAGGCAGATTTCCCGCAACTGCAAAGGAGGGTTCGGCTTCAATACCTGCTGCATGGGATCTGTAAATTTCTTCTACATTGGTTTCAACGCGCCTGTCAATGCTCATTAGCTCAAGAGTTCCATCGCCTACGCGCAGGCCTTTGGTTTTTGTAAGAGGAGAGTAGAAGTAGTGGGGGTAGAAGCGAACCCCGGTTATGTACTGCTGAATTAGCGCATTGTCCACGTCTTTTTTTGTAACTATACCCTCCTTTAGGACCTGGTTTGTTTTTCTTTTGAAATCTGAAGGGCTTGAAACGATAAGATAGCCCTTACCGCCTTTTGCACCGGGAAATTTCACTATGTGTGGCCCCTTAATATTATCAGGGGTAGTTGCTTTTGGAACATGAAGGCCTGCATCCATCATCCATTCAAACATCATGGAGCGATTGGCTTCCCAGAAAAGCACCCTGCGGTTTCCAAAGATAGGAAGTCTGAGTTCGCCTATGTCCTTCCCAACATATTCAATTAGCGAGCCATGAGGGATGAAGATCACATTTTTATCCGCAAGGGAATTCAACTCGTCAGTACAGGAATTGTAATCGTCAACTAAGACATACTCGTCAGGCTTTGCCAGGGGGAAGGCGTCGTATACTTTCTTTTTCTTTTTTGTAACAATCCCTATAGTCTTGAAGCCCTCCTGTTTGGCGCCTGAGAAAATCTGAAGGGCAGAATGTGAACAGAGGGTTGCAATTGTAAGCTTGCGCTTGTTATAGCCGTTTATGATTTCGGTTATTTTTTTCTTTGAGATCATGTAACTACCTCTGCAAGTCGGTTCTCCTTTGCGGCCTGCGCAACTTCCATCGCTATGCGTCTTCCGGTACTTGTAAAGTGACCGAAGTAATGCTTCCCATAGGGGCTGATTTCTAATACAGGAGAGCCTGGCACGCGGGGGGAAACGTCGAAAATGGTTATTTCAAGAT
The DNA here is from genome assembly GCA_003660965.1 of Microcaldota archaeon. GTDB lineage: Archaea > Micrarchaeota > Micrarchaeia > Burarchaeales > Burarchaeaceae > B9-G16. The sequence continues at coordinate 2,305 of QMVF01000098.1, read as the reverse complement.
TGGGATCAACTGCACCCTGCAATGCAAACGGACCTATGATTCCTGGCGGGTATTCCTTCTTGGTTGCTTCTACGAACTTCTCTCCCATTTCAAACACTCGCTCCAGCATAGATTCGCGTACAGTGGCCAGCATATGCCCTATCTCAATATTTCTACTCACGAGTTTTATCTCAAGTTGCTGATCTGCAGTAAGGTGAAGGATTCCATCCAAGTTGGTCTGTAATCTTCTGTCAGCTCCCAGAAAATCAATTTCCTTGTTGAGAGGTGAATAGAAGAAGTTGAAGTTGAACAGAGCACCTATAACGAATTCCTCTATGGTGCTGTTTTTCAAATCCTCCCGCTTTATGAGCCCCTGGCGTACGCGGTCCTCTACCTTCTTTTCATATTCCCGTGGCGAAGAGCAGGTGAAGAACGCGCGTTCTAATTTTCTCTCAGACTCCTGAATCTTAACTATGGAAAGTCTGCGTATTTCAGCAGGTGATTTTACTTTTTTTGGGTAGCGAATTCCAGCGATTTCAAGCAGCTGGTACTGGTTTTTAGGTATTTCTCTTTCCTCGGATCTGAGCATCATGCGGGAGCCGAGTAAAGGCACTTTGAAATCATTTTCAATTGCATTATAGCCCACATAAGTTGAGAAGGAGCGGTTTGGTATGAATAGGGAGTTGGAATCGGTAAGCCTTTTTTGCACCTCTGGCTTCACCATATCCGAGAATTTATCAAGAACCAGAGTTTCATCTACAATGCGTTTGAAGCGTTTATAGGTTTTCTCCCTTCCCTTCTGGCAGACTACCAGTGTTTTGAATCCCTCTTCCTTTGCACCATCGCAAATATCAAGTGCGGAATGAGAACCAATGGTGGCAATAGTCAGATTATTGGAATCATAGGCTGATACTAGTTTTCTCATCTCGTCGAGCTTGATTGCCATATAAGACATAGGCAGAAGAGTGTTAAAAGATTATCGTGGCATTTCCGCCCTGCAGGTAATATATAGTTTTTGTTTGGCACTCAAGCATCAGCTATGCTGGGGCGTAGTTCTGATGAGTGTAGCGAGTCAGAACTCAAGAGCATCAACGAAGTTGGTGCGTAGTTCTGATGAGTGTAGCGAGTCAGAACTCAAGATCTTAATCATCAGACTTCTTTCGAAGCCCTCATCACTCATAATCTTTCATCACACACCTGATTCGAATTCGAACGTTTTAACCTTTTCGCAGGCACCCCTCCGTAGAAGGAATTCTGCGGGAGGTCGTCATTCACGAGGGACATGGCAGAAATGGTTGAACCATCACCTACAGTCACGCCAGCCAAAACCAAGCTGCCCGCACCTATCAGTGCGCGCTTGCCTATCTTGGTCTTCCCCTTTCTCCATTCTCCAATCAGAAATTCGTGCGCGAGAATGGTTGCATTGTGTCCTATTATGGAATCATCACCTAGCTCAATGAGCTCTGGGAAGAATATGTCAAAAGTTGCCTCCAGTCCAATCCCCACATTGTACCCTACCTTCATACCCGTAAGCCTGTATAGAAAGCGCTTCAGTCTTAGCGAGGGCAGGTAGCGGCAGACGTGGATGATTAGGAAATTGAAGATGACGATGAAGGGGTTCTTAACTTTCCACCAGCGTGCCATTGAATTTGGTTCTTTGGTTTTGAAACTCTTGAGCTTGCGCATGATCATTCAAGCTCCCTTGCAATTTTTATTGCTTTTTCAACCATTGCGCGCGGCGAAGGACCAAAGAGCACCAGCGAGGGCTCCTTTCCCATGGCACCCGTGAATACCACAGCATCCGGAGCGCGCTTTAACCCGCGAAGCGAGTTCCGAATCAGCCACTGCATCGACTGGTTTTCGTTTTCCTCTATTTGCTTTGGCTCCTTTGACCTGTCTGCAAATGCCAGCTTAAAGTTTAGATGGTTGCATGCATTACGGATTGCTGTGGTATTGGCTATATTGATTGCTGTCCTAGTTGCTCTGAACTTTTTAGAGAATTCCAGAAGCATGCGCGCTACATGTGATGAACTTCCGAATTCAACAAGACCCAGGGAGCATGGCATGGTTCCGCATCTTCTAACCCTGCCTACAACACCTGCAATATCTGTGGTTTTCTTTGCGTTTTTTAAGGAGTGAACGATGTTGGTTCCGACTTCAGGTATCAGTGCCGAAGTTGAAGGGTTTGATTCAAAGAATGCAAGCGCCTCTCTTAGATCTGCTTTCACTCTGCGCTCTTCCGCGCTTCCAGGTGGCTCGACCGCCCGCTTGCCTTTGCCAGGCTTCCATGAATTCGCAATTGATGAACTGATGAAAGATTCGGCAT
>QMVF01000097.1 GCA_003660965.1 Microcaldota archaeon | reverse complement strand
GGAAAGGGGGGCGAGCGCATAAAGATTCAGAAGGAACTGCTGAAGCGCCGCTTCAATTCTGATCTTCGTTTGATAACGAAGGACTGAGCAGTTGTGATAGGTGTATGCATGGGACGCGGAGAATTTGGAGCTCGTGATCTGAGAAAGAAGCGCAAGCGCCAGCGCTGGCTCAAGAAGCCTTGGAAGAGGAAGAAGCTGAGGCTTAAGGAGAAATATGATATGCTGGAGGGAGCACCACAGGCTCGCGGAATTGTGCTTGAGAAGCGCGCATTGGAGCAAAAGCAGCCCCACTCCGGCTTGATAAAATGCGTAAAGGTTCAGCTTTCCAAGAATGGAAGAATAATTACTGCTTTTGCGCCTCGTGATAAGGCAATTAATTTCATAGATGAGCATGATGAGGTTGTGGTAGATGGCCTTGGTGGCTCTCAGAGGGGGCAGATGGGCTCGATACCAGGAGTTAGGTATAAGGTTGTTGAGGTAAATGGAGTTTCACTGGAGGAATTGAGAAAGGGAAAGAAGGAGAAGCCGAAGAGATGAGGGGATTGGAACTGACGAGAAGTGTATAAATGGGGTTTAGAAAGGGGGCGCGAAGCGTGCCCCCTTCTGGAGAAGCCGAAGAGATGATTGAATGGCTGAATTGCTTTTTGGAAAGTATGATTTGAGCGAGGTAAAGCTCGATGACCCTAGCCTCAGACCCTACATCTGCTTGGATGCAGTTTCAATACCGCACTCACATGGAAGACAGGCTCACAAGCAGTTCGGAAAGATGAATGTTAACATTGTTGAAAGATTGGTTAACAAGCTGATGAGAGGAGGAACTGGCGAGAAGACGAGCGGAAAGGTAATTAGAACTCATGGAAAGCTACAGGGGAAGAAGAGCAAGGCAATGAAGACTGTGGAAAAGGCATTTGAGAAAATAGCTTCTCAGACCAAGAAGAATCCGGTTCAGGTTCTGGTTGATGCTCTTAAAAATACCGCACCACGCGAGGATACTACGAGGGTGCAGTATGGTGGAATTTCATACCAGGTTGCAGTGGATGTATCAGCTCAAAGAAGATTAGACATGGCTTTGCGCAACATTGCGCTTGCCGCAATTATGGGCTCGTTTGATAAGAAAAGAAGCCTTGCGGATGCGCTGGCAGAGGAAGTCGTACTCGCATCACAGAACAGCATAAACAGCTATGCCATTAAGAAGCGCGATGAAACTGAAAGAATTGCAAGAAGTACGCGCTGATGAATTTGAGGGAAGTCAACTGAGTTGATAGGGGTAATGATATGGTAAGGAAAGAGTACGTAGTTGAGGAAGTTCAGGCAATAATGAATAATCTGGAGCAGGTAAGGAACATGGCAATAGTTGCCCATGTTGACCATGGCAAAACCACCATGTCTGACTCGCTGGTTGCGCGCGCTGGGCTGATTTCAAAGGAGCTTGCAGGCGAACAGCGTGTGCTGGATTATGATGAGCAGGAGCAGAAAAGGGGAATTACAATTAAGGCTGCCAACATTTCGCTGGGCTTCCAGTACGGTGGTAAGCCGCACCTCATAAATCTAATAGATACTCCGGGGCACGTGGACTTTGGGGGCCACGTAACGCGTGCAATGAGGGCAGTGGATGGAATAATTCTGGTTGTGGATGCAGTGGAGGGAGTGATGCCACAGACTGAAACCGTTCTGAGACAGGCGCTTAAGGAAAAGTCGAAGCCCACGCTTTTCATAAACAAGGTTGACAGGCTCATAAATGAGCTTAAGCTAACACCGGAAGCCATGCAGGAAAGGCTTATGAAAATAATTGCAGGAGTTAACAAGCTCATAAAGAATTATGCATCCGAGGAGTTTGCAGAGGACTGGCTGATTTCACCTGAAAAGGGAAATGTTTCCTTTGGTTCTGCATTCCACAAGTGGGCTGTAAGCGTTCCGTATATGAAGAAGACTGGTTTGAATTTCAAGGTGATTTACGATTATGCTTCAAAGGAGGATCATAAGGGCTTGAGTGAAAAGGGGCTTATTGATGAAGTTATACTGGAGATGGCAATTACCCACCTGCCCAACCCGAAAACAGCCCAGAAGTACAGAATTCCTGTGATTTGGAAGGGAGATATTGAAAGTGAGTATGGAAAGGCAATGACGCTTACAGACCGTGATGGAAAGGTATGCGGTGTGGTATTTGGAGTTGCCATGGACCCGCATGCTGGCGAGGTTGGAATTGCGCGCATATTCTCAGGCACGGTCAAGAAGAGCACCGAGCTCTACCTTGCTTCAAAGCATAAGGCTGAAAAGGTGCAGCAGGTTGGAGTTTACATGGGTATTGACAGGGTTATGGTTGAGCAGGTGCCTGCAGGCAACATTGCAGCTATTGTTGGCTTGCATGATTTATATGTAGGCGAGACTGTGAGCGAGGGGGAGGCTGAGCCATTTGAGCAGATAAAGCATTATTCTGAACCTGTGGTTACCAAGTCGGTTGAGGCAAAGAATACACAGGATTTGGTTAAGCTTGTAGAAATTCTGAGGCAGATGGCAAAGGAAGATCCGACTTTAAGGGTTGAAATCAACCAGGAGACTGGCGAGCACCTCATGTCTGGAATGGGGGAGCTCCACCTTGAAATAATAGAGTACAAGATTGAGAAGGAAAAGGGGGTGCCAATTGAAACCTCGCCCCCAATAGTAGTTTACCGCGAGACCATTACAAAGGGTGCCGGGCCAATTGAGGGCAAATCGCCAAACAAGCACACCAAGTTCAAAGTTACTGTTGAGCCAATGCCTGCCAAGCTTTTGGAGGCTCTAACTGAAGGAACCATACCTGACAAGAAGCCAAAGGGCAAGGGCTTCTGGGAGCCGTTCATAGAGTGCGGAATGGAGAGGCAGGATGCGCGCAACATAGAGGATGTTTTCCACCGCAATATATTGATAGATGCCACCAAAGGAGTTCAGTATATGGATGAAATCATGGAGCTTGCCATACAGGCATTTGAGGAAGCATGCTCCAAAGGACCGCTTGCAAAGGAAAAGGTTACTGGAATGATTGTGAAAATAATTGATGCAAAGATTCACGAAGACCCTGTGCACCGCGGGCCTGCCCAGATAATTCCAGCCATACGCAACCCGATATATGCAGGCATGCTTATAGCTGGCGTGCACTTGCTCGAGCCAAAGCAGAAGCTTTTGGTGCAATCGCCCCAGGAGTACCTCAACCCGATCATAACTCAAATACAGGGAAGAAGGGGGCAGGTTTTGAATATTGAGCAAGAAGGAGAGGCGGTTACTGTAACTGCCAAAGTGCCGGTAGCGGACATGTTCGGCTTTTCCAACAGCATCCGTGGCGCTACTCAAGGCCGAGCCATATGGTACACGGAATATGCTGGTTATGAGCCTCTGAACAAGGAGCTGCAGAAGAAGATTGTTTACCAAATACGTGAGAGAAAGGGCGAGCCCAAGGAGCCTCCTAAGCCAGAAGCTTTTGTTGACTGAATGATGCTTACTCTAGGCCTTGTACCTCTGAATTCTTGAAAAATAAAAGACTTTCAGAATCTACTCATCCTTAATAAGGCCCTTCACCTTTTCCTGCAGCTCG
>QMVF01000096.1 GCA_003660965.1 Microcaldota archaeon | reverse complement strand
TCCTCATCAAAGCAACTACTGGGGTGCGCATCTCAAGCAGAGGCAAGTTGAGTTCGTGCGCTGCACGCGCAGCCAATGACTTGCCGCTGCCCCTGAAGCCAGTTATGCCTATGACGAGCATGAAGCGATTTAAAGCAAACGCTTTAATATAGTCTTATGCGCGCATTCGTAGCAGTTGAGCTGAATGACGAGGTCAGAAATAAGCTGGCAAATTTACAGCGTGACTTGCCCGGTGAAGTTCGAAAAGTTAAGCCCGAGAATTTGCACATAACGCTCCAATTCTTGGGCGAGATTGATGATGCTAAGGTTGAGCAAGTAAAGAAAGCACTCGGAAGCATAAACACTGCTCCCTTTGAAGTTCAATGCAGGGGCATAGGTGCATTCCCTTCTGAAAAATTCGTGCGCGTGGTGTGGGCAGGTGCTGAAAGCACAGAGCTAGAGGCACTTTACAAACAAGTACACGAAGCACTCAAACCGCTCGGATTCATAGAAGACCGCTTTTCTGCACACATAACCATAGGCAGACCCAAGACGCGCGTGGACTTGCAGCCCTTCCTAGCCAAGCATGCTCAAACTGAATTCGGCTCATTCAAAGTTGAGCGCGTGGTTTTAATGAAAAGCATGCTTCAGCCAGGCGGACCAAATTACGAAGTTGTTTATGAGAAGAGGTTGGGCTAGATGAAAACTGGCTTCAAGTTGCACTTATTCCTAGGAATTCTCGCTGCCCTATTCCTCAATCTACTAATTTACGTTACTGCATCCCAGCCACCCTTGCTTTTGCTAGCAGCCTCGCTCACCTTTGTTTTAGGCTCAATTCTACCAGACATTGATGCACCCTTTTCATTCATAAGGCGCGCTTTCAGTGGCCTGCTCTTCCTCTCCCTGCTCCTCGCTCTACTGGCAGTTATTTTCATCTACTACCCCTACCTTTCTGCACTGCTTGTTCAATATGTTAGCTTAGGCACGATTGCCCACATTGCACTACTCATATTGCTTGCACTCTTCATCTCAGCAGGCGCAGTGCTCTTCATGAACATAATAATGCCCTTCCACCGCGGGGTGATTCATGGCTTCATTGCATCATTCCTCTACGCCGCTTCACTTGCCTTCCTTGCCTACCTCTTCAGCCTTCCCCTCTACCAAGGCCTATTCATTGCAGTTGCCGGAATGCTGGGCTACCAGCTGCACATAATTGTTGACATTTTCGGGAGTATTCTGCCCGGAAGAAGATAGCTTTCCTTTTTATAGTTCAACGCAGTGATCTCTTGGCCGATGACGACACCGTCCCAATCAGAACCTACGGTTCCGATACCTCCCTTTTTATAGTTGAATAGCCATAAGAACAATGCCGATGACGACACCGTCCCAGAGAGTTAGAAGCTTTGCAAAAAGTTTCAATGACTCAGCGGAGTAGCTTCTGAGGCGTTTAGTTTATCTGACTCGGTTAAAAGACTTCAGCTTAGGCTAAATAAAGTGAAAGTTATTAGAAAACAAATGCCTCCAGTAGCCTTGCCATTATGCCTGCGAGCAGGATGGCAAATGCTATTTCAAATGCTGAAATGGAAAGGGCAACTTTCCAGCCGTGCTCCTTCTTCAGCGCAGCCACTGTGGCGGCGCAGGGCACGTAGAACATGGTTACTATAGCAAATGTTATCATCTGTACCGGGGTGAGCACGGTGTTGAATGCCTCTGTACCAAGCAGTGCGGCAAGCATTATGAGTGCAAGCTCCTTGCGCAGCGCGCCGAATATTAAGGTTATGCCTACTATTGCAGGGAGGCCTAGCCAGCCCACTGTAATCGGGCTGAGTAAATTGGAAAATAGGGGCAGCCAGCCAAGAACTTCAATCAGCTTTATCAGGAAGGTGGAGATTATGATTATGGGGAAGGCCATGAATACGAATGAGCGTAGCTTCCTCCATGCCTCCATTGCAATGTTGCTCAGCATGGGCAGTTTGTAGGAGGGCATTTCCATTATCAGACCCACAGGCTCGCCTGGCAGTGCCTTGAAGGCTATTCTGCCTAAAACCAGAATCACTAGCAGATTGAGCAGGTAAAGGCCCAGGGCCCATTCGAAACCGACAAAGGTTGCCACCAGGCCCATTATTACAACCGTTACTGCAGCGCATGGTACAAGCGTGACTACAAATGATGCGAGCAGCCTGTCCCTCTGGCGCTCCAGTATGCGGCAGGAGAGGCAGGCAGGCACATTGCAACCATATGCAAGCATGATGGGTATGAATGCCTTTCCATGAAGCCCTATTTTGTGCATGGCACCATCCATCAAAAATGCCATTCTCGCAAGGTAGCCCGAATCTTCAAGTATTGCCAGAATTACGTAGAAGGGGATGAGGTAGGGAAGGGCTATGGAAATTCCTGCTATCAGGCCTTCCACCACTCCTTCGAATATTATTTCCTGAAGCGGGCCTTGTCCAAAATGTGCTGCCTGAGCTTTCAATAATGAAAAGAAATTCAGAAGATATTCAGACGCAGCATCGCCTATGGTGAAGATTGAAAAGAAAATTGCGCCTGCAGCTAGGAGGAGGAAGAGATAGCCGAAATATTTGTGAAGAAGTACTGAGTCCAGCTTTTGGCTCAGCGGTACATCTGTCTTTTTGAGAGTCATGCATTCTCTGGTAATTCTTTCTGTAGCACAGTAGCGCTCTGAGGATACGACAAGGGAGCCTGGCTGTCCGCACCTTCGCTCTATTTCGCGTAGGAATTTTGCAACTGTCTCAATTATCTTCGGGTTTTTCCTTTTTACAAGTTCAACTATGTATTCATCCTCCTCCAGCAGCTTTATGGCAAGCCATCTTGATGGGTAGGCAAGCCCTAGTTTTTCCACCTGCTTGCTTATTGCGCGAATCTTGGCCTCCATTGGCTTTTTGTACTGATGCTGGTATGGTTTCTGCTTTTTCTTGCTTGTCTTGAGCGCCTCTTCCATAAGCTTGAAAACCCCCTTGCCAGTGGTTGCAGTAATTGGAACTACGGGCACTCCGAGCTTTTTTGAGAGCTTGTCAGCATCGATTTCAATTCCCCTCTTTCTCGCAATGTCCACCATGTTGAGTGCAATTACCACAGGCGAGCCCAGCTCCAGAAGCTGAAGGGTGAAGAACAGGTTTCTTTCAAGCACTGAGGCATCCACTATGTTTATCACAACATCTGGCTTCTGCTTTGCAATGTAGTCCCGTGAGATCAGCTCCTCCAAAGAGAATGTGGAAAGAGAATAGATGCCTGGCAGGTCGAGTACGTCAAGCTCAACTCCCTTGAAATCAAGCCTTCCCTCTGCCTTTTCTATAGTCTTTCCAGGCCAGTTGCCTATATGCTGATGAAGGCCTGTAAGGTAGTTGAAGAGTGTGGATTTGCCCACGTTTGCATTCCCAGCAAGCGCTATGCACAGCTTTCTCATCTCAGCACCCTAACGAAAATTTTTTCTGCAAGCCCTCTTCCAATAGCTAAGGAGGAGAAGCGAATGCGTATTTCCAGCGGTCCCATATGGCTGGAGTCCCTGTGAACTGTTATTTTGGTTCCCTGGGTTAGGCCCATGTGGGCAAGCCTTCTGCAGGAGCCTCTTCCGCCTGCGATGAATAGAAGGGTGCCGCTTTCGCCCCTTCTCAAATCTATGAGGCGCTTTACGTTTTTCCTTTCAATATTTACCTGCTCAGGGC
>QMVF01000095.1 GCA_003660965.1 Microcaldota archaeon | reverse complement strand
GGTAGGAAATTGGTAAAGGGGGCATTGCGTGCTGCGCTGAAGGAGGCAAACCCGCGCAAGCTGATCCACTCTTCAATAAGGCGCAGGGGAAACAAACTTGATGTGTGCGGCCTTAAGAAAAATCTGAATGCGTTTGATCGCATTCTGGTTGTGGGAGGAGGAAAGGCAAGCGGCGCAATGGCTGCAGAGCTTGAAAAAATAGTGCCGGTTGATGCAGGCGCAGTTGCAGTTCTTAGAGGAACAGTCCACAAGTTCAAAACCGAAAAAATAAAGCTTATAGAAGCAGGCCATCCGCGCGCTGATTCTGGAAGCCTAAAGGCTGCGAAAAACATTATGAAGCTTGCAAAGAGCGCAGGCCCATCTGATTTGGTCTTCTGCCTCCTCTCGGGAGGAGGCTCTGCACTTCTCTCCCTTCCTGCAAAGGGAATCGCGCTCAGGGAAAAGAATGAGCTTTCGATGAAGCTAATGCAAAAAGGTGCTGACATAAATGAATTGAATGTTGTCAGGCGCCATCTTTCAGCAATTAAGGGAGGCGGGCTTGCAAAAGCACTTTCCAATGCAGGCAGGTGCTATTCCCTCATCTTATCTGATGTTGTGGGCAATGAGCTAGCATCAATAGCAAGCGGCCCCACAGCAGCAGATCCAACCCGCTTTTCAGATGCAGCCCGCATTCTCAAAAAGTATAAATTATGGAGCGGCAAGCCGAGAAGAGTGATTGAGCAGGGAATGCGCGGGAAGAGGGAGGAAACTCTGAAGGAGCTTCCAGCACATAAAATACGGAATTTCATAATAGGTAGCAATCATACTGCCATTCTTGCAGCCTGCCAGCATCTGGCTTCAAAAGGGGTTAAGATGCGCGCACTTGCAGATGTAAAGGGCGAGGCGCGCACAGTTGCTTCAGAATTTGCAAGAATGCTTTCAAAGGGCCACTCCTTCTGTGCAGGCGGAGAAACTACGGTTGTAGTGCAGGGAAAGGGCAAGGGAGGCAGAAATCAAGAACTGGCGCTTGAAGTTGCGCTAAAAATAGCAGGCAAGCAGTGCGCATTTGCAGCTATGGGTACTGATGGAATCGACGGCCAGTCTAAGGCTGCTGGAGCAATAGTTGATGGGACTACAATTGAAAGGGCTAAAAAGCTCGGGCTGGATGCACGCGCATTCTTACGCAACAATGATTCCAATTCCTTTTTCAAAAAACTCAAGGATGAAATAATAACCGGGCCTACCGGAACCAATGTAAATGATCTGATGATAGGGCTTTCGCTCAGTTCTCAAACTCGCTGAGCTTTCTTTGCTTAAGTCCATCTATGGTGCTCCATTTTTTCCTTATGAACTCCTGCAGCTTGGGCTCATGCAGATTTTTCTTCAAATAGCCAACAGTTCTCGGATCGCTCGAATAGCCGCTTCCAAAATCAAAGCCCACTATTTTCTTAATCTCCTCAATTTTCTCATCCCTTGCAACCTTTGCAACTATGGAAGCTGCCGCAACTATTGGATGATTTGAATCCGCCTTATTCTCGCACACTATTTCAAATGGTGCATCATAGTACTTTCTTATCCTTCTCTCAAACATCTTTGGTATTGCATCCGGCGAGTCAACATAAACGCTGCTCACTCCCTCCCCCAGCTTCATAAGTGCTTTTGCAATCCTCATCGCCTCAATTTCATTGAGCGAAATGCGCTTCTTCATAAGCAAATTCAGATCAGTGGCAGGTATTTCAATAAGCAGAACCCCGCAGGCCTTTCTTATTTTGGCAGCCAGCTTCTTCCTTCTCCCATGATTCAGTTCCTTGGAATCCTTCACTCCATCTAACTTCAGCTGAGCTGCAACTCTCTGCTTAGCAACAGCAAGTCCTATCACTAATGGACCCAATACGCATCCTCTGCCCGCCTCATCTACGCCCGCTATCATGAATTAGAAATGGGACTGAGGTTTAATAAAAAGAAGCGCTCAGATTCCCTTCTTGTCCACTATTATATGGTCAGCAACTGCAAGCACTGAGGAGTATGGGATTGAAACCACCCCACCCTCTCTCTTAAGCTTGCGCGCAGTCGCATTGTCCGGGTTTGGCTCTATAACTATGCTCTCAACCTTTCCAGTTGCCTCTGATATGTATATGTCTATCAGTTTTCCAATCTCCTCTCCATCATTTGTTACAAGCCTCTTACCCGTCATTTGCTTAGCAATAGCGAATTTAACCATAGATATACCCCTTGTGCTTCCAGATCTCGAAGGAGGTTTAAATACTTTTCTACCTCCATACGCCTTCAGTTTGAAAGTTTTTTTGAGAGGTGGGTGTAATGGCAGAGAAAAGACCGTTTGATATACTGAATGCAGCGCTGGACAATCCTGTGCTAATTAGGCTCAAGGGCGGCCTTGAGGTAAGGGGAAAGATGGCATCTTATGATGTTCACATGAACCTCGTGCTCGAAGGGGCAGAGCAACTGGAGAGCGGCGAGGTGAAGAGAAAAATAGGTACCCTGCTGCTGCGGGGAGACAACATAGTGTTCATTGCGCCTTCTCTCTGAAGCCTATTGCCTCAGCAAATCCAAGTGATATATGATGGCTGCTAGTTGTACAAATGTTAATGGTAGATAGTTTACTCCATCAAACACCATAAGTGAAATATAAAACAGTACAAAGAGATATACAATACCACTCCAAAGCCTACTTGAGCCCAGCGCCTCAATTACGGCAAACGGAAAGGCCCATGTTACAAAACTTGCATCTATAAATTTCCAATAGGCAAGCAAGGATAGCAAGGGCAACTGAATAGTTCTGAGAAGGCCAATCCCTTTCTTCTCCCTTATTTTGATATAGCTTACAAGGAGCGCTATCAGGGTTATCAGCAAGCTGAAAAACGTCACTATGGGAATCAATCCAACTGGCGCATTTGCTGGCACCGTACCTCTCCAAAGATAGAGCGGTACTCCTTCAAGGGCATATATCCAAACATATAATGCAGCAGGACCTACCCATGCACTGTACTGGGTCAATGCACCAAAATATGCTCCTGCATTATGTACAATATATGGCAGTGAGAAAAGAATCAAAGGTGAGGTGCCCAGAATCGAATATCTGAAAAGATCTGAAATTCTGGCTCCCCTTCCCCACTCTTTTACCATCAGTCCCAAGATTAAGACCAATGGATATAGTTTGAATGCAGCGCCAATGCCTAATGATAGAATTGCCTCCTTTATTCTGCCCTCCCTTGCAAATATGAGTGCCAGGATAGTTAAGCATACAGGTATTGCATCTATCTGACCGTGTGGATATAGGGCGAACCAATTCACCACGCCTAATGCAACCGCATATATGAATGAGCCCGTTGCCGCAGTTACATCCCCATAGCCTTTTCTCATGTATACGAAAACAAGAAGCGTACTCACTCCAAGAGCAAGAAGTGGCAACAGTCTGATTATATATGCAAATCCGTCTATATCAAGCGAAGCATTCTCTGCTATCTTATAACTGATATAACATATTATCAACCACGGGGGTGGAAAAGCAAAATAGCCAAATTCAAACGTATCGAGCATTTGGCCTTCTTTTTCATATACTTCCAAAAGCCCATGTTCATCTGCTATTTTCCCAGTTTCATGCCAGAGCACTGTGTTATAATCTGTTATATGGCCCATCCCGGCATAGACTATTACCTGGACAAAAAGGCATAGTGCCAGAATAAGAAATACTTGCCATCTCATGCCCTTCTATTCCTTTTTTGTATTTAAATTCTTCAGCTCCTGAGCAGATCTATATAATATATGATTGCTACTAAT
>QMVF01000094.1 GCA_003660965.1 Microcaldota archaeon | reverse complement strand
TGGAAGAGTAGGTGCGGTTTCATCTGTGCGGCTTCCCATAAGCTGTTGGGTTGCCTCGCTTGTTTCCACCCCTTCCTCCTGCCTGCGTGCGTTTGCAAGGTAAAGACCAGTGCCAACTATCAATGCAATTGAACCACCTAGGATTATGTTTCTGCGCAGATTTGTATTTGTAGGCTCACTTGTGCGGCCGGCTTCTGGCCGAACTTCTGTAGGCGGGGTGCCTTCTTCACCAGTAGAAAGTGGTTGGCCTGCCGCAGCCCGGTCAGCCTCCATTGCATCAAATATTGGCTTCATATTGCGCGCATAATCACGTGCAAACATCCTGTTGGCTTCAGATGATTCGTCTGTGGCAGCCCTTTCCAAAATAGCTGCAAGCCTGCCAGCCCAGCTTGCATCATTAAGAATTTCGGGAGATTCTGAAACCCGTTGGCCTAACTCATTCAAGAAGGCAATATCTTCTGCAGTGACTGCAGCAGTAATTTCAGGTTCTGTAAATTCTCCTTCCCGGCCTTCTGGTGAAAGTCTGTTGCATACTCCCAGCAGCCTTTCAAAATTCGGTTCTGCTCTCTGAAGATCAATGCCTGAGCTGGCTTCGTTGAATGCAGCTTCTGTTCGTGCAACTGCTTCATTGGTTTCTGCAGTCACATCGGTTTCAGTTGGTGGCCTGGTTTCAGGTGCCACTGTATCGCGTACAGTACCAATAGGCTCCACCCTGCCATCTGCTATGGCCTGAGCAACTGCGGGTGAGTTTGGATCGATTACTGCAAGGCGTACGGAATCAGTAATGTTTGCAGTTGGATCAATTGACCAGTCAGTACTCAACAGCTGTATCCTGCCCCCGCCCCTGAGCTCATCCAGAACCACGGCCCTGAATGAGTCGAACCAGCGGTCAGAACCGTAGAGCGCTCTTCCTTCAGCTGCATTTGGTGTGAGAGTGGTTAAGGACATTAGAGGGCCTGCATGCTTCTCCGGACCGATTACACATATATACAGGCCCGCGGAGCGCATGCGGTCATTCAGTACATTTCCATCAATAACTTCATCCGGCCCTATATTTAGCAGGCCCTTTATGCGGTTTATAAGAATGTCTGGATTTTCAAAAACCTGCTGATTTGAGAATTCTGCCTCAACTCTCCAACGAACTGGAGAGGTGATTAGAGCTACTGTGCGTGAGCCAAAATCACGTATTCTGGCGCCCACCACAGGTATTCTTTCCATAAAGGAGCCAAGTGCCTGAGTGGAGCGCATAAGCCTTGGGTAAATGTTTGTATAGTACTCCTTGCCAACCGCCTCTATAAGCCCAGGAATGCGGGGTGCAATCCCATACCTCCAACCTTCAGTGAATGCCTGCCCTCCAGCAGCACCCCATAGTGCGCCTTCTGGGCCTCCGAAGTAATAACCAATGCCCGCGCCAAGGCCAGTTGGAACTCCTGCCCTGTCCCAAATCCATCTCCCTGCATTCCGCGCTTGGTTAGAAGCCCACAGAGCCTGGCTACCCGTACTTCTGTAAACGCTTGCAAGCTGCTCACCCTGCGCAAGCGGAACCTTTCTTGCAGCACCTGCTCCGAACAGATTCCAGAGAAATAGGCCTGCGAATTGCGGTACGTGATAGCTAAGCTGGGCTGGGGGCGTAGTTCTTCCAATAGCCCAAGCATCAGCAGCTACATCTCCTGGAAGGCCGAGCAGAGTACGTCCAAAATTAATATCTACGAATTCACCCACTGCAGCTTCTCCAAGCAAATTGGTACCCAGACTGTTCAGAGTCATGTAGGTGCGCCATGGAATGGAGCTTGCGCGGTTGAGTGCAAAGTTTAGATAAGAGCCATAAATGGGCAGATTGACTGGAATGCCATATGGAACGTTTCTGCCGTTTTCTACCTTAATTTCAGTTACCAAAAACCACTGAGTGTGAAATTTCGAGCCCAGAAGTCTTTCTGAAGGGCCAAAGCCGCGGTTAGTAAGCCCAATCAGATCACCAACGCGCACTGACTGGCCCAAACTGTCATAATCTGCAAACCTTCCTCTGAAGCTGCTCCAAGGCATTACAAAGCGGCTGGCAGCAGTTGGAAGCGTGCCCACTGGTCCGTACATATAATCTATGGTGTATATTCCAGGAGCCTCTCCAAACAGACTGAATACCTGATTATGCTGATAGCGGTTCCAGAAGCGCCACCAAGGAGTTGCGCGGCCGCTTCCCAATTGTCTGCCCCTGTAATCAACTACCATGGTTCCATCATTATTCACGCTGCGCACCCTTGCAAGCCTCCATTGCAAATCAGGCTGCCCCTCTACGCGAACTCCAATCCATACTCGCATGCCCTCATAGGCCCGCGCACGGTTGAAAACAGAATCATTTGCCTGTGCAGGCCTTGATTCAGGCGTGATTATGGGGTTGCCTATCTGCCAGGGGAATTTCAAAGGAGGCTGTTCAACCGCTCCAGGCACTTCGGATGGTTCACGGAGTCTGTAGCCGCGTTCGTCAGTTTCAACAGCACCTGGTGCAGGCAGTGTTTCAGATGTTGGCCTAGGCATTTCTGCATCTATAACTGCTACAAAGCGCTCGCCTGAAGAGGTTTTTAGAGTAATCAATTCAACCTCTCTGCCTTCAATAGTTACGCTAGCACTATTCTCACCCCCTTCAGCAGGAGGCCTGTTGCGCTCTCCATAGGTGAATGAATTTAGGAAGCTGTTTCTGAGCTTAGGATCATTGTAATAACGCCAAGTTATCTGCTCATTTTCAGCAAGGCCGAACTGCTCATGTGCAGCTTGCATGACCTGATTCATATATTCTGTATCATCAACGCTTACTCCGTAAATCCAGTTTCTTGGGCGTGCACCAGATGCAGTTCGTTCTGAAGGCAGTTCTTCAATAGCAAGCACCTGCCCGCTGTTAAGGAACCAGCCCCTATGCTTTAGTGAAAGCCGCGCATCATCTACTGTAACAACTGCCTGTCCATTCCTGTTGACTATTCTCAATCTGCCCTCATAAGTAGCCTGCTCTCCGCCCCCAAGATCAATTACAATGCGTACTCGCGGAGCGCCCGGCCTTGTAAATCTTGAAAGTGCTTCCTGTGCACGGACGAAGTCAGTTGGAATGTTGGTTTCGGCATAGCCAAGCTCGGCTGCACGCGGTGCTTCGCCCTCAGCCCTTGCCTCTCCTCCAGTAATTTCTGGGAACCAGTCAGGCCCTATCTGAATATGACCTCGCTGATCTCTCAGAAGAAATCTGAATGTTATCTGCTGGGTGCGAGGAGCTTCAGCCCCTGTCTCCGGGGGGAGGGTGGTTGAGCGCGGAACCGCGCCAATTATTCCTCTCTGCCATGAAGGGAAGAGCTGTTCAAAGTTTACATTATGTGCAGTTTGAAGATTGCGACCCATGGTGTCTGGCAAAGACTGCAAAGTGCTCAGTACTGTTTTGCCTCCATTGCGGCCAACTGCAAGTTCAATCCAAAGAGTCTCCCCTGCTGCATTTACGTATACGCGATTAGTTGAAGGGTCTGTTACCGTATTCATCTCCCTTCCTTCTGCAATCCAGCGGGTAAGTGTTTGCTGAGCTTCAGCAGCTCGCCTCATTTCACCTATATTTTCCTTAGTCTTATAGCCTATATGAAACAGCATTGCTCCGTTGAGTGCAAGTTCCCAGTAAAGCTGACCCCGCATATCGCGCAAGGTGTTGGCATCTTCAGCGCTGAGCTCTGGCGAGGAGAGCATCGAATTGATTCTTGAAATTTCAATTCCATCGTAAATCGAAAGCCCTATCAAATCCGCTGCAAACAGGCCGCCCACCCCGGTTTCAGCTACCCGCACGCC
>QMVF01000093.1 GCA_003660965.1 Microcaldota archaeon | reverse complement strand
GGCATAGCCACTCTGGAGCAGGATACTATTGAGCTCCACAAGGATGACGGGCTAGTTAGCGAAGTTTTAACCTCTGATGTTGTGGATGGGCTGAAGGGCAGGCTAGGGCTGGGCTCAGTGCGCTATCCAACCACAGGCACTCCGAGCATGCAGGATGCTCAACCCTTTGTAGTGGCTTTTCCTGAGAACGGAATTGCAAATTCCCACAACGGCAATCTTGTGAATTATACTGACATGCGCGAAGTTCTGAAGAAGGGAGGAGGGCATCTCTCATCAAAGTGCGATGCTGAGATCATAATCAATGTGTTTGCAAGGCAGGTAAGCGAGCACCGGGGAGATTTGTTCAAGGCTGCAGAAAGCTGCATGAAGCTTTTTGATGGCGCCTATGCTGAAGGCGTAATTACGGGCAAGGGCGATTTGTTTGCCTTCCGCGATCCGCATGGAATAAAACCCTTGTGCTATGGCTGGAATGACGAACTGTTCATGGTTGCAAGCGAAAGCGTTGCGCTTGATACGAATAGAATACCTTTGAAGGGCCAAGTAAAGCCAGGCGAGGCGCTCCTGCTTAGGAAGGGAAAGCTTACTAAAAGGCAGTTGATGAAGAAGCGCTTTGCAACATGCATGTTCGAGTACGTGTATTTCTCACGGCCCGACTCTGTTCTGGATATGGGAAATGTTTATGAAATAAGGGTGAAGCTTGGCGAGCTGCTGGCACGTGACTGGCCGGCAAAGGCAGACATAGTGGTGCCTGTGCCAGATACTGCAAGGCCTGCTGCCGAGGGCTTTTCAAGAGCGAGCAATATACCGGTTGCAGAAGGACTAATAAAGAACCGCTATGTAGCACGCACCTTCATAATGCCAAAGCAGAAGGATAGGGAGGTTGCGGTGCGCATGAAGGTAAACCCTCTCCAATCAGTTCTAAAAGGGAAGCGGGTGGTTCTGATAGACGACAGCATAGTGAGGGGTACAACCACTGCAAACCTTGTGAACTTGGTGCGCGGGGCAGGTGCTACGGAGGTGCATGTACGCATAACCTGCCCACCCATAATAGGGCCATGCTTCTACGGAATCGACATGTCTACTCATAAGGAGCTGATAGCCGCAAATCATAGCGTGGAGGAAATCAGGAAGAAGATGGGCGCTGACTCGCTTGCATATCAGAAGATCGAATCATTGAACGAGGCACTTGGTTTGAAGGCAGATGACGTTTGCAACGGATGTCTGCATGAGCGCTACCCAACTCCGTTCGCGCGCAAGGTTAATGAGCTATTAAAGAAGAAAGGATCTAAGAGCAGGTACTGGGAGGATACAACTACTGTTCATTAGGGTGATTTAAATGGTAAGAATTTTGCTTGTAGGAAGCGGCGGAAGGGAGCATTCAATAGCCGATGTTCTTGCAAGGAGCGAAGGGGTTGAGCTTTACTCATACATGAGCTCTCTGAATCCAGGAATCTCAAATTTGAGCAAGGAATATGTTGTTGGAAACGTTAAGGAGCTCGGTGCGATTGAAAAATGGGCGCTTTCCAAAAAGGTTGAACTTGCAGTAATCGGTCCAGAAGCCCCTCTTGAAAAAGGGCTTGCCGATGCGCTTACTGCAAAGCAAGTGAAGGTTTGCGGACCAACCCGCAATGCTTCGCGCATAGAATGGGACAAGGCTTATGCACGAAAGCTTATGCAGGAGCTGAATATGCGTGAATGTGCACGCTTTGTAGCTACCAACAATTTGAAGGAAGCAGCTGAATTCATAGATTCTCTGAATGGTGCAGTTGCAGTAAAGCCTGCAGGCCTGACAGGTGGAAAAGGGGTGAAGGTTGTGGGCTCGCAGTTGAAGGATGGTGAGGAGGCAAAGGCTTATGCAAAGGAAGTGCTTGAATCTAGCATAGGCGGGCTGGCGGAGGTTGTAGTTGAGGAGCGGTTGGAAGGCGAGGAATTCACCCTGCAGGCATTCGTTGATGGAACGAACGTGATTGGAATGCCCTTGGTACAGGATCATAAGCGCGCTTACGAGGGCGATATGGGGCCTAATACAGGTGGAATGGGTAGCTACAGCTACCCAGACCACTTGCTCCCATTCATCCAGGAAGCGGACAAGGAGGATGCGCTTGAAGCCATGCGCAAGGTGGTGCGCGCGCTTGCAAGCAAAGAAGGTGCATACAACGGAATTCTATACGGCCAATTCATGGCTGGCAAGGAGGGTGTGAAGCTCATTGAGTTCAATGCGCGCTTTGGCGATCCGGAGGCAATGAATGTGCTTCCCCTTCTGAAGAGCGATTTTGCAGAGCTGGCCTTCGGAATAGCAGAAGGCGCTTTGGGTGAAAAGAAGGCAAAGTTCAGCTCAAAAGCCACAGTCTGCAAGTACCTGGTGCCAGAAGGCTATCCTAGCAAGCCCATAAAAAATCAGCCAGTTGAAGTTGATGTTGGTGCTATAAAGAATGCGGGTGCACGGATATTCTATGCAAGCATTGATGAGCGGGATGGAAAGCTATATTCATTGAGCTCTCGCACAGCTGCCGTGGTGGGAATTGCAAGCGAAATAAGCGAGGCAGAGCAGGCAGCTGAGAACGCATGTTCATTCGTCAAAGGCAAGCTCTTCCACAGGCGCGACATAGGGACTGCAAGCCTGATTGAGCGGAGAATAAAACATATGAAGGAATTGAGGGGTTGAAATGACATTTACATACTCCAAAGCCGGCGTGAATGTTAGGCGGGTCAAACAGATGCACCTTAAAGTTGAAAGAATGCTGCGCTCAACTCACGATTCTTCAATTCTTCCAATTCACGGACATTATGCAGGCCTGCTTAAGGTTGGAAAGGAAGCGGTGGCAATGCATACTGATGGCGTGGGCACCAAAGTTCTGATTGCACAGAAACTGCACAAGTATGATACAGTTGGTATAGACTGCGTTGCAATGAATGTGAATGACATAATTTGCTTGGGTGCTAGACCAATTGCACTAGTTGATTACTTGGCTTTGGAGCGCGCCGATCCAAGGCTTGTGCAAAAGCTTATGAAGGGCTTGGTTAAGGGCGCTCGCGAAGCGCAGTGCCCTGTAATAGGCGGAGAAACTGCTATCATGGGAGATGTGATTAAGGGCGAGGTGAGCTGCACAGGCTTTGACCTGGCTGCAACCTGCATAGGCTCAATGGAAGGCAGAAAGCCCATTACAGGCAGAGCAATGAAGCCAGGCAATGATGTGATAGGCCTGGCAAGCTCTGGAATTCATTCAAATGGCCTCACCCTTGCGCGCAAGGTTCTGAAGAGCAGACGCTGGCTGCGCGAGCTGTTGAAGCCTACGAGAATTTACGTAAGTCCGGTAATGGAAATGGTCGAAAAGCTCGAAGTTCACGGAATTGCGCACATCACGGGCGGCGCATTTTCGAAATTGAGCAGAATAGCGGATTATGCACGCGTTGGATTCGAATTGGATGCGATGCCCAAGCCCCAACCAGTCTTTAATGCGATTCAAAGAGCGACTAAATTGAGCGAGCGCGAGATGTACCGCACCTTCAACATGGGCGTAGGCATGTGCATTGTAGTTCCAAAGAAGCATTCGCTCCCCGCATTGCGAATTGCAAAGAGGCACAAGTTCAAGGCAAGCGTGATTGGTAGGATTACTGGTAGAAAGGGAATAAGGGTAAACGGCCTACAACTTGACTAGTTCTTCTTCCCAAACTTGTGAAGCCTTCCCAGGTAAGGCTCCTCACCATCGCGAGAGAAAACCTCGCACCACATAGTTCCACGTGCAACCTCTCTGAAGCCAAGCTCCTTCAGTCCCTCCATGCTCGATTCTTTAGTCTGACTTTCTTCCGGAG
>QMVF01000092.1 GCA_003660965.1 Microcaldota archaeon | reverse complement strand
TTAATATATAGAGTGTGGTCCAGACTGGCGCAAATACCCAGCTCGGAGGGTTGAAGGAAGGCTTTTGCAAGCCGGCGTACCAAGTTGGAATTGCAGACGAGGTGAAGTAGGAGCCTATGAAGCCTGCTAGCAGGCAAATGAAAAATGCCACTATCAGTTTAGTTGCATCCTTGGAGTTCATCTCTTTGAACCAAAATCAATTTTATTTGTAAGAATTGCATAATCCAAGCCTAAAAATGGCAGGATGGGTTTTTATTCATTACAGCTGATTAGCAGGCAATGGGGGACAAGTACGAGAAGATTCAGAAGAAGAGGAGCAAGAAGCTGAGGAAGAGGCTTGGCGAATTCATAGAGGAGCATAAGACTGAAATTGAAATAGGCGCAGCTTTGCTGGTTCTCATATTCTTCAGCAGCTGGCTTTCGGTGCAGACTGAGAAAACTAGGGTGATAAATGATTATGGCATATCATACGTATGCACTGACAATTACTACGGGCCTGTTTCACTAGATGAAAAGCGGGCCTGCGAGGCACTTACCCACCTTGATCTTGCATACGAAAGCATGCTCATCAAAATAGTGGGTACTATAATATTTGTTATAGGAATGGTCTGGCTTTACGTTAACTGGCCCATAATACTGCATAAACAGCATAATTTAATGCGCGATCTGAAAACTGCACTTTATGCAGGTGCAATCATGGGGCTTATGATTCTTACCGTAATCCAGTTCCTTGAGCCGGCTGTTAGCAGGGAATGGCTTGAGATGGAGCTTGGAAGGCGTGGGGTTGATATGGTAAGCGCCATATTTTTCGTTGACAGTATAACTATGATTAAGGGCTATGCGGCGCTGGTTATTGCTCTGCTTATTATCAAGTACCTGCGAGGCTCTTACGAAAAAGACTGAGCTGGATGTGGAAAGTATTTAAAGGGCGGGTTCAATGCCCTACCGGTGAAGCCATGAACTATTTACATTCTGCATGGATTTTTGGTATGGCATGCCTCCTTCTGGGATGCTGTGGAATTACTGAAGATATGCCTATTGATGTGAAGGGGCTTTTGGGGCTGAAGACTCCGCTCGAGGAATTCAAGGACATTGTGGAGATGCAGGAGGACTTGCAATTCGAGGCTGAATATGAAGGCATTATCAAGTCCATGGGAGAGAGCATGGATTACGAATCCACACTGTATGTTGACAAGAATAAGAGGAGGGTTGACATAAGCATGGAGTATATGGGAGAGGAGATGAGGCTTTCTCAATATAGGATTGGAAGTGATTATTATGTATGCTATTACGAGGGCTCTGATGTTACCTGCGGCCTTTCTGTTCAAGAGTATACAGACCAGAGTGAGGAAATAATTAAGGAGCTTGAAGATAATCCGGATGATTATGAAATTGAGAGGGTTGATTCGCGCACCATAGCAGGAATGAATGCCAGATGCTTTACTATAGAGGGCGGTGATCTGGATGGCACGCTGGAAGCCTGCTATTCTTCAGGCGGTATAACCCTGTACGTTCACTGGGATTATGGCTCTGAGGAATTTATAATGGAGGCCGTTGAGGTGGATGTGGGCCCAGTTGACGATTCCAAATTCGAACTGCCTGCAGATGCAGAAATGAGCTAGAGTACTTTGCATGTGAATGGAAAGCGGGCTAGCGAAGCGGGGTTAGATATTTAAAGCCCGGCCATAAGTACAATGTTTTCGATCTTTCCAAAAAAACTTAGGGAAAGGGGCTGGATAGTTCCTGCTTACACCATGCCTCCAAATACTCAGAGCGTTGCGGTTATGCGCATAGTGGTGAAGGAGAGAAGGCATTTGAGAAGAGGAAGGGCAAGCACCCAGTATGCTGAGTGTGATAGGTGAAGGATTTAAAATCTGTATTGAGAGGTTTGTGCATGATAGGCTTATTCATAGGGCGCTTTCAGCCGTTTCACAACGGGCATTTGGAGGCTGTAAAATGGATGCTGAAGAAGTGCGATGAGGTTATAATTTTAGTGGGAAGCTCGCAGTTCTGCTATGAAAAGGAAAATCCATTTACGGTTGGCGAGCGCATTGAGATGATCACTTCCAGCTTGAAGGCAGCTGGTTTGTGGCAGAAATGCCAGGTTCTATTCCTTCCAGATGTGCAGAACAATGCGCTATGGGTTGTGCATGTAAACTCGCTTATACCTAATTATGATCTGGTTTATTCCAACAACCCTCTCACACGCACCCTTTTTGAGGAGTCTGGCAAGAAGGTTGAATCAATCCCATTTCATGACAGGGAGAACTGCGATGGGACTAAAATAAGGAATATTATGGGGAGCGGAAGGGGGTGGGAAAGGTATATGCCAGCAGCTGCAGTCGAGGTTGTGAAAAGAGTGAAGGGGCCTGAGAGACTGAAGAGCATTGGAAAGGGGGATAAGTTTGAGGATGTGGAGGAAGAGGAGTAGTTATTGAAAATCTATGCGCACCTCAACCAAATCCCCGTCTTTCAAATCAAGCTCCTTTCTTATATTCTCCTTTGCTACCAGTTCAATTACATCTTTCCTGTAATGAGTGCGGTCTGGTACAACCAAGGCGCCTCTTATTTTATCATTTATTATTGCAGAGTAGGCTGTAAGCCCACCGAAGAAGCGGTCTTCTGCCTTAAAGCCCTCTATCCTCTCACCAGCCGCCAAATCCAAGGGTGCACGACTTGCCGGTTCATCTAGCCTTAGATTAAGCGTTCCTGCATATGGAGCAAAGCCTAGCTTTTTCTTGAATTGCCTTCTATAGCCTTCCTGTGCCATGTAGTATTTGCCCTCCTTAAGACCGGTGAACAGCCTGCCTCTCAGTCTTAAGCTGCCGGTTGGTTGAAATGCGGCTGATAAGGAGGAGTGAAGGCCTCTGAGCTCTTCAAGGCCTTTCTGAGTAAGGGAGATGCCTGCGCTCGAGCGAACCAAATAGCCAGTCTGCTCCAGCTCGCTCAGCCAGCGGGATGCGCTCTGCTGGGATATTGAAAGCTCGTCTGAGAGTGCATTAGTTGATAGCTTGACTGGCTTTGCATGCACTCTCCTTTTCAGCAGTAGAAGCAGTAGTGGTAAATATCTTGACTCAACCATGCGCACAAATGGTACGACAGATTTTTTAATCCTTATCGAGCTAATAGAGGGAGAGTTAACGTAAGAGGGAGATGATAAGAACCGTAGCAAGTTGAAAGGAGGTTGTTAAAAGGAACCTTGGTTCCTTTTACCCGCCATAGCTCAACGGCAGAGCGGCCGGCTGTAGTCTGATGCCCTTTTTAAAACAAAAGGGGAATGGTTCGATACCGGCAGGTTGTGTGTTCAAGGGCCCTTTTCTTGGAAGAAAAGCGCCCGCGGAAAAGAACCGCGGCACGGCCGAACAAATCACACTGGCGGGACTAAAGTATATAGAAGGGAAGTCTGCAAGAAACCGTAGGTTTCTTGCCTGGGTGGTGTAGTGGTTAGCATTGCGGCCTGTCACGCCGTTGACCCGGGTTCGAACCCTTTTCCGCTGCGCGCAAAAGCGTTCACGGAAAAGACGAAAATCCCGGCCCAGGCGTCTAGGTTCTGTCTAGACTCCCTAGCGTGTATACGCCTAGACAGATACACAACTCCCGGGAGGGCGGTCTAGGATCTGCCTAGAGGCAGTCACCACCGACGAAACATTTCTCGACCGTATTTCCGCTTCGCGGAAATTGGCCCCTTTCCCGCCGAAGCGAGAAAGCGGGCGGCGAGAAATATTCGCAAAGTTCGTGGACTTTGCGATGAACTTGTAGTGCTCTGGTTCAAGCGGCAAGGTTTAAATAGACTGCTCTAGGTGAGTGACGAAGACACAGGTCATTTCTGAGGAAATGAGTGGTGTCTGGTTTTTACC
>QMVF01000091.1 GCA_003660965.1 Microcaldota archaeon | reverse complement strand
GAATGAGGAGCTTTTGCGCGAGAAGAAAATTTACGGCTATACGCTCATAGACAGCATAAAGGTTATACTTGAGCTTCCCTACAGCGAGTTCCCAAAGCTGTACGGGCATACAAGCGAGCGCGCATTCGTTTTCACAGAAGTGAGCACAGGCCGCTCGCCTATGGTGGTAATGCGCGTAACTCCAATGAAGCCAAGCATAGTTGTACTGCATGGCCTGCAGAGCGTTGACAAGCTTGCAATTAAAATAGCGCAGAAGGAGCGCATACCCCTGCTTACAACCAAATTAGATTTGCCAAAGCTTGCCGAAGCTCTTAAGAAGTGGTAGTGATTGCATGATTGGAATAGTTGGCTATGGTGCCTACGTACCTCATTACAGAATAAAGGCAGAGGAGATAGCGCGCACCTGGGGCGAGGATGGATGGAGAATAATCAAGGGCCTTGGGGTGCAGGAGAAGAGCGTGCCTGATCTGGATGAGGATACAGCCACCATGGCTGTGGAAAGCGCTCGCAATGCAGTGGTTCATGCAGGCATAAAGGGAAAGAGCATAGGCGCAGTATTCGTGGGCAGTGAATCCCACCCATATGCAGTAAAGCCTACTGCAACCATAGTTGCAGAGGCAGTTGGCGCAACCCCTCACCTCACTGCAGCTGATTTTGAATTTGCCTGCAAGGCAGGCACTACTGCAATTCAATGCTGCATGGGAATGGTTTCATCTGGAATGGTTGAATACGGGCTTGCCATAGGCGCGGACACCGCGCAGGGAAGGCCAGGGGATGCGCTTGAATACACTGCAAGTGCAGGCGCAGGCTCGTTTATAATTGGAAAGAAGAATGCAGTTGCGGAAATTCTGGGCACCTATTCATACACAACTGATACGCCCGACTTCTGGCGCAGGCCCTCGGCAGACTTCCCCTCCCACGGGGGGCGATTTACTGGCGAACCTGCATACTTCAAGCATGTGGTAAATGCCTCAAAAGGCTTGATGGAAAAGATGAAAATAGGGCCCGAGGACGTTGATTATGTGGTGTTCCACCAGCCCAATGCAAAGTTTCCAAGGCATGCAGCGAAAATTCTGGGAATTGACTCAAAGAAATTGGAGCCTGGCCTGCTTACACCCTTAATTGGAAATACTTATTCAGGTGCATCCATGCTAGGCTTGGCAGCAGTGCTTGATGTAGCAAAGCCTGGCCAGCACGTACTGGTCACCTCATTTGGAAGCGGTGCCGGGAGCGATTCGTTCTTGATTAAAATCAAAGATGAGATTGAAGAGAAGCGCTCCAGATTAGTACCAGTAATGAATTACGTGAACAACAAGGAGTACCTAGATTATGCACTGTATGTGAAGCACAGGAAGAAGCTGAAGAGCTTGTAATGGTGTCTTTATGAGAAAGGTTGCAATTGTAGGAGTTGGCTTAACCAAATTCGGCGAGAGCTGGCACCGCGGCTTCCGCGAGATGATCACAGAGGCGGGCATACGCGCGCTTGCAGATGCAAACATGCCGGGCTCTGACATAGATGCGCTTTACGGAGGCACAATGGCTGCAGGCAGATTGATAGGCCAGGAGCATATCACAGCTCTAATAGCAGACTCCATGGGCCTGAACCCAATTCCCGCCACTAGGGTTGAGGCAGCATGTGCAAGCGGCTCAGTGGCAATGCGTGCGGGCTACATGGCAGTTGCAAGCGGAATTCACGACCAAGTGGTGGTGGGTGGAGTCGAAAAGATGACGGATGTGAGCACAGGCGAGGTTACCAGTGCGCTTGGTGGAGCGGGCGATCAGGAATGGGAGCTGTTTATGGGAGCAACTTTCCCAAGCCTTTATGCTCTGATGGCTAGAAGGCATATGCATGATTATGGAACTACTGAGGAGCAGATGGCACATGCAGCTGTAAAGAACCATTACAATGCAGCCCGCAACAAGTATGCGCAATACCAGAAGGAAATCACACTTGATACAGTCATGAAATCAAAGGTAATTTCCTCGCCCCTCAAGATGTTTGACTGTTCTCCGATTACAGATGGAGCGGCAGCCGCAGTTCTCGTGCCACTTGAAAAGGCGCGCAAGTACACGGACACACCTATTGAAATAGTTGCAAGCGCACAGGCAAGCGACACGCTTTCGCTTCACTCGCGCGAATCACTAACCAGATTGAATGCAGCAATTGAGGCTTCCAAAAAGGCTTATGGGCAGGCAAAGCTAAAGCCCTCCGACATTGATGTAGCAGAAGTGCACGACTGCTTTACAATAGCTGAATTGATAGCAATTGAAGATTTGGGCTTCTGCAAGAAGGGAGAGGGAGGAAAGATGACTGAGCAGGGAGAGACTGCACTTAATTCAAAGATTTCAGTTAATACGAGCGGAGGGCTGAAGGGCTGCGGCCATCCAGTAGGGGCTACTGGAGTGAAGCAGATAGCTGAAATCGTATGGCAGCTTAGGGGAGAGGCTGAAAAGAGGCAGGTGAAGAAAGCGGATATAGGGCTTACTCACAACGTAGGAGGAAGTGGAGCAACCTGTGTGGTTCACATATTGAAGAGAGGAGATTGAAATGCTGGGTTCACCATCAAGCTGGAGAAGAATACCTGAAAGGTATGGGCTAATTGGAAGCAGGTGCGAAACCTGCAAGACCAACTACTTTCCAAGCAGACAGATATGCCCGGTCTGCAGGCGCAGGGGAAAGATAGTTGAGAAGGCATATACAGGCAAGGGAAAAATTTACTCATTTACCAAGGTAAACGTTCCCCCTGCAGGCTTTGAAATCGAAGCGCCCTACATGCTTGCAATAATTGAACTTGACGAAGGACCTAAACTCACGGCACAGGTTGTGGACTGCGAGGAAAGGGATGTGAAGATAGGCTTGCCAGTGCGCATGGTATTCAGAAAGATTCAGGAGAGCGGAAGGGAAGGGCTCATCCATTACGGTTTTAAATTCGCTCTTTCTAAATAGCCCAGGAGGGAGTCAATGAACATTGCCGAAAGGTGGCAGGCTATAGCACTCGCAGTGCTTGTATTCTCTTTGCTTGCTTTTCTAAGCAGGTCCTATCCTTCAATAGATTCATTTGAATATGCAAGCACCCTGCAGGCAGTTCAAGAGGGCTTGGCAGAGTCCACATCCTTCTACATGATCTCATCCTACCTGGTACCCCTCACTTCATTCGAGCTCTTCGCACCCCTTCTAGGTGCACTTGCAATTTTTCTAATCTATCTCGCTCTTCGCGCGCGCTTTGATTCAATCCCAGCTTTAATAGCAGCTGCCCTGCTTGCAACTTCGGCGGGCTTCACCGCATTTTCTTCAGCAGGCATTTTCACCCCTCTTGCACTTTCCTTTTCACTCTTTGCACTAGGCGCCTATGCGCTGCTGAACTCTCAGCAAACACGCAACCCCGCGCGCGCAGCCTTTGGAGCGCTCACTCTGCTTGCAGCTGCCTTCATAAGCCCCAGTTCCTTAATACCCTCCGGCGTACTCACGCTTTCGCTTGGAATCCAAGCAGCCCATGATCTGCTTGCAAAGCGAAAAACATGCATTGCAACTCCTGCACTCGCACTTGCTGCAACCCTTGCAGGCCTTGCACTTGCAGGCATGCCTGAACTTGCAGCCGAGCCCACCATTCAAATAGCGCTTCTGAATTCCTTTGCACTTCTGCCCCTTGCCCTGCCAGGCACCCTCATAGCTTTAATAATGGCTTACAAGGGTGAAAGCGGAGTGCACGCAACAGCTGCAAGCCTTGGCCTTCTCTCGCTGATTTCAGCGCCTTATTCAACCTTTGGAGCACTGTTTGGAATGGCATTTGCATGCGCCTATGGCCTGAAGTGGGCATCCTATGAAGCAAAAGAGGAGAAAAATGAAATGGCATTTGCAGGCG
>QMVF01000090.1 GCA_003660965.1 Microcaldota archaeon | reverse complement strand
CATAAAGAGCAAGAGCACGCGCAAGAACGTGCAGGAGGCACTTGAAAAAATAACGGGCTATCTGAAAATGTTCCGCAAGCCGCCTGAAAATGGGCTTGCCATCTTCTGCGGCAACATTTCGAAGGTTAAGGGAAAGCCAGATATACAGCTTATAAGCCTCGTGCCCCCCGAGCCCGTAAATGTACAGCTTTACAGGTGCGACTCCTCCTTCGTACTGGACCCTCTCGAGGAAATGCTTGAAACTTCTCATGCCTATGGGCTGGTGGTTATGGACGGGAGGGATGCAACACTTGCGACCCTGAAGGGAAAGCAGACACGCATAGTCCGCAGGCTCCATTCAATGGCACATTCCAAAATTCACAAGGGAGGGCAATCAGCAGCACGCTTTCAGAGGCTGAGGGAGGAAGGAATTGAGAACTATTACAAGCGCATAGGCGAGGCAATGGATGAATGCTTCCTTTCCAGCGGAATAAAGGAGGCTATAGTTGGAGGGCCCGGACCTTCAAAGGAAAATTTCCTCAAGCTGAAGCCCTTCAATTACCAGTTTAAAATTCTCGGAGTGGTTGATATAGGTTATACGGATGAATATGGGGTGCGCGAATTGCTTGATAATGCAACTAATATAATAGCTGCGCAGGAATCGATGAAGGAAAAGGAGCTTGTTGAAAAATTCCTTACTGAGGTAGCAAAAGGAGGGCTTGCCACCTACGGCTATGAACACGTCAAGCAGGCGCTTGAAAGTTCAAAGGCATCGCAGGTTCTGATTTCAGAGGTTCTAAATCTTAAGAAAATATCCTTAAAATGCAGCTCGTGCAACAAGGAGTTCGAGATAATTTCAGAAAAAGAGCCGGAGGAGTGTGAGTGCGAATGCAGAGGCAAGGCAAAGCCAACGGAAAGCTCAGATGCAATAAATGAGCTCATAGATTTAGCTGAAAATACAGGAGCGCATCTAGCCTTCATCTCCGGCGAAACCACTTACGGCAAGCAGTTCCTCTCTGCATTTCAGGGAATAGGCGCTTTTCTCCGCTACCGCTAATCAGGCTTCTTTTTCTTCTTCCGAATAAGCTTTTTCAAAGATGAATGAAGCCTTCCCACCTCCTCCAAGTTCTTCCTAACCTTCTCATTTTTAGCAGAGCCCCTCTCCTGCTTTTCAAGCAACTCGCGAATTCGTTTTAGTTCATCAAGCAAAAGCCCATATTCCCTTCCATTTACATTATTCTCTTCTACATGGTTGTTCTCGGATTCCTGCATGCCTAGACCTGCACCATCACGCTTTCTAACCACATGCTTCATTACTTCGGCTATTATCCTATCCCTCTCTTCATAGGCAATTCCAGGAATAACTGCACTGAACCTCTTGGCATCCCTTGCTGCAGTCTCAATTCTCAAATTCGCAAGTGAAAGCAGTCTTTCCCTCAAAGTTCTTTCAGTGGACACCCTCTGAATGCGCTCATATGGGACCACTATTCTCTGCCGCGTTATTATGCCATCCCTTATTATAAGCTCATCCTCTCCAAATGAATAAGTAAATGCATTGTACCTTATTCTAGCCCAAACTATCGATGGAATTAAAATAATAAGCTCCAAGCCTATGGTGGCTAAGGTTATGAAGTTTGCATTATTCATAGAGGGAAGAAATGCGGACTGTTCTTCACTGGGAAGGAAGAGCAGAACTAAAGAGCCGGCAAGCAAAATTACAAATGCAAGCAGATAAACAGGTAAGAGCCAAGCTATTTTCACTTTTCCATCTAGCCTTCGTTCAGTTAAGCCTGTCTGAATCTTATCCCCCGCGCCATCGAATATATAGGTCTATAGCTTTTAAAATTCTTGGGCTCCCGGCGCCTCATATTTATATACGCAAAGTGCGTTATGCAGGCATGCTCGAGGCTCTTGCAACTATTTTCATAATAATGGGAATCGGTGTGCTTGCACGCTCTATTGGTACGGTGCGCGAAGCAGATTATAAAACGCTTAATTCAGTAATTTACTACATAACCCTGCCCGCATTGATTTTCATAAGCCTCTATGATGCGGGGGCTGCTGTATTTTCAGACATGAATCTCATAGGTGCAAATGCCTCTGCTCTAATAGCGATGATGTTTCTAGTACTCGGAGCCTCCCGCCTTTTACGAATTCCAAATAAGCTAATGGGAATTCTATTCCTCACCTCGTTCTTCGGCAACATAGTTTACATGGGCTATCCTTTGGTTGAGCTCAATTTTGGACCTGAGGGCGTGCCCATAGTTGTGGTAATTGCTACAGTTTACAACCTTATAGTTTTCAGCATAGGTCTGGCGGTGCTTCAATACTGCTCCAACAACATAAATCTTAGCGAAATACCTTCACACCTGATACGCAACCCCCTTTTGCTGAGCTCAGCAGCCGGGCTTCTTTACATATACTTCAGCCTTCCACTCCCATCAGTTTTTGATCAATCATTGCGCCTCCTTGCACACGTAACTGCACCTTTAGCTCTTTTCTCGCTCGGAGTTTTCATGTATGGCCGCAACCCGCTTGCCAATTTGAAGCTTAATGCTCTCATCGCATTCCTGAAAATGGCATTCTTTCCCGCACTCTTCATGTTAATAGCAGGCCATTTTGATCTGACCGGCCTTGCCTATGAAGTATCGCTTCTTGAAGCCGCGATGCCTCTTGCTGTAACTAATTTCATACTTGCAGACAAGTACCAGCTTGATCCGGGCATAGTTTCATCAGCCATTGTGCTCACCACCCTCATTTCACCCTTCACCCTCCTTGCATCAGGTCTGCTTTGATTCGGTCTGAGTCGAAACAAAAGCCGAATTAATTTAAGCGGGCTTGCAGATTACATGCCTGTGATTGAATGGATACGATAATCATACTTGGTTTGGTTCTAATCACAACTGCCCTTCTCTTTGGATGTGCGGGTGATGGAACCGTGCCAGATGAAGCTTGCACCTATGAGGAAGCAGAAGCAGCTGCGCTTGAGTTTTTGAAGTCAGACGAAACCTATGCCTTTGACGGCATCGAGTCAAGCTTAAAACTGGAATCAGGCGAGCCGATGCCTCATTTGAACAATGCATGGACCTTCACCTACTCCTTTGATTCGGCGCATGCCGGCTATGGGGACCGGACAGGCCAGATGCTTGCGCAGGTAATCACCCCGCATACAGCGCGAATAACTGTGGTTGGTTGTGTGGTTGAAAGCGCAACTTTGGATGGTAGCTGGAACATGATTGCAGAAGAGTCTGAAGAAGCGGAGGAGGTGCCTGCTGATGAGCCAGAAACCATTGAAGTTTCAGCCGGAGAGGAATTCGTAATAACCCTCTTCTCCAACCCAACCACGGGCTATGATTGGGCACCGGTTATAGAGGATGAAACAGTAGTTGAATACATGGGCTCTGAATGCGTAGGATGTGATGAGGAGGAAATGGTTGGAGCAGGCCATGATTTCAACTACAAGTTCAAAGCTCTTGCAGAGGGTACAACCACTATAACTATGAACTATGAGCGCTCTTGGGAAGATGTGCCTCCTATAAACACCACTGAATTTGAAGTAGTTGTAAGCAGCTGATTTCAGAAAAAGAGTTCACTCATTCACTTTATTTTTTTTACAAGCTTAGAATTCTCGCTGGGCTTTTGAAGTATATCCTGTATTTCTTCTTCCACCGGCTTTTGCACAGGCCCATTCGAGTTTGCAGAAGTAACGGTTTCTATTATGTCCTTTTCAACATCCAGCACGAAAACAGCAGCAGCCAGCACAGTTGTCCACAATCCCTCCTTATCCCCAACTGCGGACTGTGTAGTATTTGTAGTTTTTACAAACTTGCCGCTGAGCTTGAACAGCTGCTCCTTCTCATCCCAGCTTTCATCTGCATTGAATTCAATTCCCATAGTTGATGCAAGCATGGAAGCAGCCATCT
>QMVF01000089.1 GCA_003660965.1 Microcaldota archaeon | reverse complement strand
TGCAACTATCTTCAAATCATGACATTCAAGGCTGCCTGCAGGGAAGCTGCACCTGTCCTGAACCTGGCCTTGGACGTTGAATACCCCCAGCCAGACTAAGGCAGCCAGAACTAAGGCTATTACAAGAACTGCCCATCCGTAGGTTGATAGATACTCAATGGCTGCTTGACCACGATTTTTCATTGCAAATGCACCTCGCGAACCCATTAGCTGAATATTGGTGGTTGAACAGTGGTTACAACCTCGCCCTCTACAATTCTATCAAAGTAAGTAAAACCGTAATGCACGTAAATGGTTCCAGCGTACCTGTCTCCCACATCAAAGGAATCCATCCTGCCTGCTGCATCTGTGCAGGTGAAGAGAGGGTCTGTGAGTGTTGCGCTACTTCCTGCTGTTGGATAGACGAATGTTTTTTCTTCACCTGGAAGCAGCTGCAGGGCGGGGCCAGTAGTAATGACCAACCCGCCGCTGCCGCATAGTGCATCATCATCTTCATGAGGGGGCTTTGGCCAGCCAGTATCTGGGTCTGGCTCCCGCATGTCGCACCCTATCGCGCAGATGTAAACTGCTTTATCAAAATCATTTCTCAAGGTAATTGATTCCAGCTCTATCTTCCCATCAGGGTTTTTTGCTATCTTCACATCCTTGCACGTGAGCGTGCCTATTGGAAATTGGCATACATCAGGCACATCGCTTGCTACATTGAATACCCCCAGCCAGACTAAGGCAGCCAGAACTAAGGCTATTACAAGAACTGCCCATCCGTAGGTTGAAAGATATTCAACGGCAGCCTGGGCTCGCTTAAGATTCATTTATCATTCACCCCTCGCTATAACTGAAGCGCGTATGACGCGTGCATTTCCCACAGCAGAATCGCTGGCCCGTATATAGTGTAGGAATACATTGGTTTGTATGAGATCGCCTGGCGCGCCTTGCATGCGGTTATTAGTATCCTCAAGAAGACACCAGATGCTTGGGTCTGATGGTGCACCCCCTCCAAACTGAGCCAGATTGGTTATGGTGAGGCTGTCTTCAACTTTTACGCGTATTCCATTTGTCTTGCAGTCTGCAGCAGTTATTGCATTCTCTGCATGATCTCCGGTTCTGCATTCTGCATAGCATATGTAGATGGTTTCGCCAAGGTGGTTGGTTACTTTTATTTCTCTAAGATTAACACCATTATAGGCAGGTGGTGAGTCATCAATTGCAAGGAAGCGTGCTGATTCGCAGGTGAGGCCTGGTGGAAATGAGCATTGATCCGGCACCCGACTGCCCACATTGAATATGCCGAGCCAGAGAAGGGCTGCTAGAACTATTACCAGAACCAGAATTGCCCAGCCATATGTGCTCAGGTATTCCATGGCTGCCTGTGCTCTCTTAACCATATGATTTCCCTGCTATCGTTGCTCTTCCCCGCCTTTTAAACATTACCCTCCCCGCTCCACCCTCTGGACAAGCTCGCCCGTAAGAAGGTGTGCATTGCCGCTGTCCTCATTTGCATAGGAATAGTAGATGTGCAGGTTGCCCCTGTAGAGACTGCTGAGCTGGGGGGTGTAGGTGGAGCCCTGCTCGTTTCTGCAGTATGCTTCTGCCAAACCAAAGAGCCAGCTCTGCACAACCAGCCCGGTCTCGCCGGGCTCGATTGCAAACCCAGTTCCCCCGCATGCTGGCTGCGAGGAGGGTGTGCCTGACTGGGCGGTGCACAGCAGGTTGCAGATGTAAACTGTTTTGCTGAACTGGTTCTTCATCTCAAGCTGCTTTATGGCAAGCCTTCCGCCCGAAGCCCCATTGCCCACGTAAATGTCATTGCACGCAAGGGTGCGCAGGGGAAAGTCGCATCTTTCAGGCTCTGAATTCAGAATTGTGGGAAGGCCAAGCACTATGAGCGCGCCTATTACAAGCACTATTACAAATAGGGCCCAGGTGTTTGTGAGCAGAAATTCGACAGAGCCCTGTCCGCGCATGCTTTGCTTTACGCCTTGCCTAGTATATATAACTATCTAACTCATGCCTGCACAGTGGCAAGTATGTTGCCCTCAACTATGCGTGCTGTGCCGCTGTCCCCCTTTACCATATATTGCACGAAAAGCTTTCCATGGTAGCGGGAGCCCACTGTTGTGAGCGCTCCGCTTGAATCAGTGCAGCCTCCAAGTGAGGTCATGTTTGCATTTCTTCCAGGGTCTAGGGAAGCTAAGTATTCGCCCTCCTCATCGCAATCAGTAGTGCTTATGGCATCCACCCCATCTGCATTTATAGTATTATCACAGGTTATGGCGCATATGTTGATTTTCTCACCAAACCCGTTGCCAATGGTGACTGTAAACGAGTCATCGGTAAGCTTCATGCCTGTGCAGGTGAAGCCCACTGGCAGATCGCATCTGTCTGCAACCCGCTGTCCGATATTGAATATGCGTAAATAAACAAGCAAGGCAATGATTACAACTATAACCAGGATTGCCCAGCCATAGGTCATCAGGTATTCCATAGCAGCCTGGGCTTTTCGATTTTTCATAAGCTAACACCAAGAGTGAATTGCAGGGCTTGAATTTAAACCTTGCGCAATTCCCAGCTAACGCTGAGGGTCGAAAAAAGAAAGAAAGAGAGTTAGAGGGTTCTCACATCTATGCCTGCACAGTTGTGAGCAAATCTCCCTCTATGATACGGGCATTGCCTGTGTCGCCCTGCTCCATGTACTGGAGGAACAGCTTACCCCTGTAAGTCTGGCCAACAGTACCCAGCGCTCCACTGGAGTCAGTGCAGCCTGAAGCTGAAGTCACGTTGGTGCTTCTGCCCACATCTATAGTAGCAAGATATTCGCCAGCTGCATCACACGCAGTCGTGGCTATTGGGGTTACGCCATCAACGGTCTGAGTGTCATCACAAGTGATGGCACAGATGTTGATCTTATTGCCAAGACTGTTTGTCAGCGTCAGGGT
This sequence comes from Microcaldota archaeon, assembly GCA_003660965.1. Classification (GTDB taxonomy): domain Archaea; phylum Micrarchaeota; class Micrarchaeia; order Burarchaeales; family Burarchaeaceae; genus B9-G16. Next base: position 994 of record QMVF01000089.1, on the reverse strand, counting down.
CAAGGAGCTTGCTGTAAGCTTCGGACTCTGGCACTGAACTCCTACGTTGAAGTTACACTGATCCGGCACACGCTGACCTACGTTGAATACACCTAGGTAAAGCAGTGCTGCCAGCACGATGACTATAACCAGAATTGCCCAGCCATAAGTCATCAGGTATTCCATTGCAGCTTGTCCTTTTCTAACCATCTTTTACCACCCCTGCTCTATTCTATATCTGAATATTACAGTGCGTTTAAAGAGTGGATGTTTGTTTTTAAACCTTTGTACGCTGATTGACGAATATAAGGAAATTTAGAACTATGGAGGAAAAGAAGTGCATGCTTGCTTATCTTTCCAAATCAAAGGGAATTGGCGGGAAGTTCAAGAGCTCGCCAGACTCATTTGCAGTAGAGGAAATCATGCCTGATGGGAGGGTGCTTGAGCTTGATAAGCGCATTGAGCGCGAGGATGAGGAGAGTAAAGGTGAATTCACACACTTCGTTCTTCAGAAGCGAGCATGGAGCACGCTGGATGCACTGCGTGCAATTGGAAGGGCAGTTGGATGCAGCATCAAAAGATTCTCACATGCAGGCCTTAAGGACAGGCAGGCAAGAACTACTCAGCTGGCAAGTGCTTGGAAGATTGAGCCCGGGCGTTTGCTTGCGCTGAGCATAAAAGATATTGGTATAAATGGGGCTTGGAAGGCCGGAAATAAAGTAAAAATGGGCTCCCTCAAGGGCAATCGGTTTACCATGCACGTCGAAGAGGTGGAATCAGAAGCAGGTGAAAGGGTGAAATCCATCGTCGGTGAGCTGCGCTCAGAGGTGCCGAATTACTTTGGGGAGCAGAGGTTTGGAATTCGTAATAATAGCCAAGTGGTTGGGGAGCACTTGGTGCGCGGAGAGTTTGAGGCTGCTGTAAAGGAATATCTGATTGGAGCTGGTGGGAAAGAACATGCTGATGCGCGGAAGGCAAGGAGGAGGCTGGATGAGGAAGGGGATTATGCTGAAGC
>QMVF01000088.1 GCA_003660965.1 Microcaldota archaeon | reverse complement strand
ATCATCAACTCGCAAGCCGCCAGCCCCTACAACTTCAGCCTCGTGCACGAATTTCTCAATTCCCCCATCATGATTTCCCTTTACCACTGCAATTGGAACTTCGATTGCCTCAAAGAACTTTGCAAGCTCCCTGCCCTCCTCAGGGGTGGGGCCTTTTACGCTGTGCTTCAAATCGCCATTTATTATCAGCCGCTTCGCCTTTGTCTGCTTGATTAAACCTTGAACGCGTGCAATCAGCCTGTTAGTAAAAAATATGTCTGTTTTTGGAAATAGCTTCTGCTCATAGCCTATGTGAAGCTCGGCTATCACCAGCGAATCACCTATAAGCAGTGCAGGCTCATTGTGAATAAAGCGCATCAACAGACCTATCTTATCCTAACAGCATACTTACCAGGAGTTTTTGCTTCTATCTTTTTGGCAAGTTCAGATTTTTCCGGGTCGAAGACCAGTATGTAGCTGTCCCACCTGTCGCTCAAATCGCTCTTGTTGCAGTTGGGGCAGACATTTCCCTCGCTTATTATCAAATTGCAAATTCTGCATGCCTTTGCCACTAAAACCACCTATTCTGCCTTCTTCTCCTTTTTCTCCTTCTTTGCCTTCTTCTTAGGCTTCTTCTCCTCGCCTGCTTCTGATTCAATCCACTCGAGCTTTCCAAGCCCATTGGGCCTCATGGTCATTCCGATTTTGGTTTCAGGTATGCTTCCCTTCATGCTTACCGTGCTTACCTTAGCCCGCACCAAATCTCCTTTTTTCAAAGTCTTCTTGCTCTCCCTGCCCACGAACATCATGCTCTTCTTGTCAAATGAAAGGAAGTCGTTTGTTATTTGAGAAAGATGTACTAAACCATCGAGCGGACCCATGCGCACGAATGCGCCAAATTCCACTACCTCGCTCACCTCTCCGTCAAACACCTCGTTTACCTCGGGCATGAAGCAGAGTACATCGAACTTGACCTCATGGTAGGATGCGCCATCGCCAGGTATTATGCTTCCTGCGCCCACACCTCGTGCATTCATAACTGCAAGTATTATACCCAATTCCTTGTCCATCTTCCGCTCATACCTCTCCCTGAGCATCTGCAGTACGGCTTCCTCCAGCTTTAGAGAGAACATGCTGGGCGGAACGCGCACCACATCGTTTATAGTGTAAACTCTATATACCAATCAAGCACCCCCGCCTGCAACTATTCCACCTACCCGTATGAGGTTCAGCGAATGAGCCACGAAGAAGGATATGAATAACAGGGCAACAATGTTTAATATCTTTATCAGTGGGTTGAGCGCAGGCCCTGATGTATCCTTGAGCGGATCGCCCACTGTATCACCCACTACAGCTGCTGCGTGGGTAGGCGTTCCCTTTCCACCCAAGTTGCCATCCTCTATATACTTCTTGGCATTATCCCACGCACCCCCTCCATTGCACATGAAGAGTGCAAGGAAGAGCGCGCTGAGAATTGAGCCTCCGAGGAAGCCTCCCAGGGCCTCGAGGCCAAGGAAGTAGCCTACTGCAAAGGGTGCACCCACTGCCAGAATTGCAGGCCCTACCAGCTGCTTCAGAGCCTCCTGTGTACTTATGTCAACGCACCTTGCATAATCCGGGTCCTGCGTGCCCTTGAGAATGCCAGGCATTTCCTTGAACTGCCTCCTAACCTCTTCAATCATCCTATAGGCTGCAACTCCGACCGCGCTTATGGTCATTGAGCTGAATAGGAATGGTACGATGCCTCCGAGTAGAAGGCCCACGAATACTGAGGGAATTGCTATGTTAAGTGAGAACTCGCTCACCATCTCGCCCATTGCCTGCTTTGCAATCAGCACCTCCTCAATGTAAGTTGCAAACAGTGCTACTGCTGCAACTGCTGCTGAAGTTATTGCAAAGCCCTTGGTAAGAGCCTTAGTAGTATTACCTACTGCATCCAAGTTTGCCATAACCTTGCGTGCCTTCTTGTTGAACTTGCTCATCTCTCCAATCCCGTTCGCATTGTCTGCTATTGGCCCATATGTATCCATTGAAACTATGATGCCAGTAGTTGCAAGCATGCCCATTCCGGCAAGCGCAATTCCATACGAGCCTGCGAAGTTGTAGGATAGCACGATTGTGGTTGCGACTACGAGTACAGGTAATACTGAGCTCTGAAGCCCGACTGCAAGCCCGGTTATAATATTAGTTGCAGAGCCTGTAATAGAGGATTTGGCTATTGACTGCACTGGGCTGAACTTAGTGGCAGTGTAATACTCAGTAATTGCACTAATTGCAACTGTTGCAAGTATGCCTACAAATGAAGCGTAGAACAGGTTTACGCGGTCAAATACTTCGCCCCTTATCTCGACATTCTCTGGGAAGATGATGTAGGCCATTGCAAAGAAGAATACGATTGCTGAGAGGGATGCGAGCCAGAACCCTCTGTTTATAGGACCCATTGGGTCGGTTTCCTTCTTAGTAGCCTTTACAAAAAGCGTCCCTATAATGGCAGACATGATTGCAGCGCTGCGCGCAAGGAGCGGGAATGCCACTCCAGGCAGACCAAAGAGTACATCACCAAGAATCATTGCTGCAACTATGGTAACTGCATAGGATTCGAAGATGTCTGCACCCATTCCAGCACAGTCGCCCACATTGTCCCCCACATTATCTGCAATCACAGCAGGGTTGCGCGGGTCGTCTTCGGGCAGGCCTGCTTCCACTTTTCCTACTAGGTCAGCACCAACATCAGCACCCTTTGTGAAAATGCCTCCACCAACTCTCATAAAAAGCGCTATCAAATTGGCTCCAAAGCCAAAGCCTACCAGAATTCCAAGTGCCTGCTGGGCAACCACTTCCTGGCCCTGGTCTATGAACATAAGGTAGTTGATTACATATACTGCGCTCACTCCGAGCAAACACAGGCCCACTATAAGCATACCATTCACAGTGCCTGCTGAGAATGCGATGTCAAGCGCGCGCCTCAAACCAGACTTGGCAGCCTGTGCAGTTCTCACGTTTCCGCGCACAGCCATATACATCCCAAAATAGCCTGCAATTGCGGAGAGCAGTGCGCCTAGCAGAAAAGTAAGCGCGGTTCCAAGGCCAAGGGTGAGCCATAGAATGCCTGTAAGTATAACCATGAAGGGAATTATTGATCTGAACTGCCTGTTCAAATAAGCTTCAGAGCCCCTCTGAATTGCAAGCGCTATTTTCTGCATCTGCGGAGTGCCGGGATCATTTGAGAGAACCTTGCGCGCAAGCCAGTAGCCATAGAATAGAGCGAGAATTGAAATAAACGGTGCAAAGTAGAGTGCAAAGGTAGTTATGTCTAGGGCTTCTGAAAGGCTCCAAATGGCTGCAAGCACTACGATTATAGCAATTATGAAAGGTATAAACGTAGTTTTAACAAGTTCTCCCCACTCCATAAATGCACCTCTTTCAATGCGATCTTCACGATCGTTTAAGCATAATCAAGCTGCGAGCGGTTCCGCACTGAAATCACACTTACCCCCGCATCCTTCAACCGCCTTCGCAGTTCTGAATCGTTTGTGCAAACAACTGCATTCAGTTCAGCCCCGCGCTTTACGAGCCAGTCATCCACTTTCCCCTTACTCGGTTCAACAGCAGCCCGTTGCTCCAGAAGAGCAAACGCAACTGATGCATCGCGTGCCTTTTTTCCACCACCTTTCTTCTTTTCATCAAGTTCATGCAGCACTCCGCTTGGGATGCGGAGCTCGTAGACTCCCTCCATCAGCCTGTCTAGCTCGGTGAACACATCAATCTTCAGATTCACACAATCTAGCATAAGGCTGGTATCTATGAGCACCACTCGCATGAGATGCTAGCTTATAAATGAAAATTAATTTAAAGGTTTTAGAATTTTTTAAGCTGTTCGGCATATGACGAATTAATGTGTTTGCGAGTAGAAAGGTTTAAATACAGGCCAATTAAGAAGATAGCATTCAGCGGGGTGAGATTAATGAGAATT